>JANWYM010000509.1 GCA_025055355.1 Abditibacteriales bacterium | reverse complement strand
CGTTAAGTTTCTGAATGTCCTTACGGTCTATCCCCAGTCCGTAACCTTGATACGCCAGGGTCGAATCGGTGAAGCGGTCGCACACGACGACGCGCCCCAGACTCAACGCCGGACGGATGATTTCTTCCACGTGCTGCGCTCGCGCCGCCGCGTAGAGCAGCAGTTCCACACGCGGCGGCATGAAGTGGTGCCGCTTGTCCAGCAAAATGTCGCGCACGCGGTCGCCGACGTCCGTGCCGCCCGGCTCGTAGGTTAGAATCGCTTCGAGGCTTGCCTCAGTCAGATAATCCACGAGCAGCCGCGCCTGCGTCGTCTTACCGCTGCCTTCAATCCCCTCGAAGGAGATGAAGAAGCCAGGATACATGGTCGCGTTTCGCGTTGGCACGTGAGCACGTTGGCACGTTGGCACGTTGGAACGTTCAACCTGCAACCTGCCAACGTGCCAACATGCTCACGTGCTAACGTTCTGCACTGGACGTCGGCATCACCCGCACGCGGCGGTGCGGTTCCTTGCCCACACTGGTTGAGCGCAATCGGTAACGTTCCAGCAGTTGGTGCTGCAACTTGCGAATGGCGGCGCTCTGCGGCGTGAGGTCAACGGGTTCAGCCGATCGCATCACTCGCTGCGCTGCCTCCTCCGCTTCGCGCAGGGCGATCTCGGTGTCCGTCGCCGGCAGGACGCCGGCGCTGCTACCGCTGAAAATCTCCTCCAGACGCGTGGCAATCTGGGCGTAGGTGTTGCTGCGCACGACGTAAATCGGCGTGTGCTGTTCAATCGCCTGCCGCAGGCGTGGCGTGTCGCGGCGGTAGTGGGTGCTCAACGTCAGAACGGCGTCCGCGTCTTCCAGGGTGCGGCTGATGGTCACCGTCAACCCCAACTGTTTGATAGCGCGTTGCAGCCGATTGCGACTGACGCCGTAGGGGTACAACCGCGTGATGCGACGCGCTGGCAGAGGGCGCGCCTCTCTATGAGCCGGCACGGATGCGGGCGTTGGGATGTGCTGCGTCGTCTCCACCGTGCCGTCCGCCCGCCGCTGCCGAATCTCCGGCGTCAACGGATGTCCCCGCAGGAAACTGTCTACCACTTCGGCGACGGGGCGATGCACCGCCAACTTATCGCGCTCCCACATCTCGATCACCACATCGAACGTCGGCGGGGCTTTGCGCTCCAACACAGTCTTTTGCGTCCCGCGCCGCCGCGCTTCCTCATCGCTCAACGTCACGGCTTGCACCCCGCCCACGAGGTCGGAGAGGGTGGGGTTCATGAGCAGGTTGTCCAGGGTGTTGCCGTGCGCGGTGGCGACGAGTTGCACGCCACGCTCAGCGATCGTCCGCGCCGCATACGCCTCCTCCGCTCGCCCGATCTCATCAATGATAATGACCTCGGGCATGTGGTTCTCGACGGCTTCAATCATCACATCATGCTGGCGGTCGGGATGCGGCACCTGCATCCTGCGCGCGTGCCCAATCGCGTCGTGCGGGATGTCGCCATCGCCCGCGATTTCGTTGGAGGTGTCCACGATGATCACCCGCTTATGCAATTCGTCCGCCAGCACGCGCGCGCTCTCGCGCAACTTAGTCGTCTTCCCGCTCCCTGGCGGTCCGAGCAGCAAAATGCTCTCGCCCGTTTCGAGGATGTCGCGGATGATGTCAATCGTGCCGTAGATGGCACGCCCGACGCGGCAGGTCAGTCCGATAATACGCCCCCGCCGATTGCGGATGGCGGAGATGCGGTGCAAGGTGCGCGCGATGCCGGCGCGGTTATCCGCCCCGAACTCCCCGACGCGGCTGACGACGTATTCGATGTCGTCCTCCGTTACGGGGTTTTCGCGCAGGTAAGTGAACTCGTCCCGAAACCGCGCCTCCGGCGGCCGCCCCAAATCCAGCACAACCTCCAGCAGGCTGTCGAGGTTGCCTAATGTATTCAACCGGTGCCGGACGTCTGGGGGCAACACGACCAGCAGTTCATCCAAGTTATCAGCGATAGAGTGTTGCAACATCTCAACGGTAAGCGTCAGCACGTTAGCAGGTTGGCACGTTGGCAGGTTGGCACGTTAAACCTGCAACCTGCTAATCCGCTAACCTGCTGAACGTGCCAACGTGCCAACGTGCCAACCTGCTAACGTGTCGAGGTGTCAACCGGCTGCGTTCAACTTCCGTTCCAACTCTTCCATCGCCTTAGCCAATGCGTGCTGACGCAGGGCGGCGGTGAGGTCGCCGCGCGTGCGCTCGAGGATGCCGCGCGCTGCATCGGTGCGGCGGCGCAAGCCTTGCGTCACCGCTTCGGGGTAGTCGTAACTCACCAGCACGTCGTAGATGTTGTCCATTACGTCCAACAGATACTCGCTGCGCTCAATCTCCCCCTTGCGCAGGGAGTCCAACACGTAGCGGCGCAGTTCACCGAGGGCTTCAGCCATACCGTTGATGTAAGTCGTCGGGTCAATACCCACCTCGGCGATGCTGGGCAGCGGGCGGTCGGTCACCAGCGCCAGCGTCAGCACTGCCTCCGCATGTTCCTTGCAGCCATCTAACACAAACCCCGCGCCGCTCAGGTCGGGGTAGTCTTTGACCGATGCCAACAGCGCCTGCACTCTTTGACGGCTCTCAGCGATGCGCCGTTCCGCCTCATCATACTGACCCCGGTGGACGCACTTGATGGCTTCCGCGCTGTCGCGCACAATTTCGCGCGAGAGCATCAGCGCACGTTCCCGCACGGTGTCCACCTCGTCGAAATACGCCCGAATCTCAGCGGCGATGCGGTCCAGTTGTTGGGTAAAATCTGAGAGACCCATAAGGCAAAGGAGGATAAACGTCCCGCCGGTCTTACGAGGAAAATAAAGTAGGATGAGCGTCCTGCCCATTCATCCTCGCCTGGGGTGACGGCGGTGCGATGCCCAGCATCGCCCGGAACTGCTGCGCGTTCGTCACCGCCTTCGCTGCAAAGTGATTGTTGAAGAAGACATAAGTTTTCTCCGTCTGCGCGGCGAGGCGCTGCACTTTAGGCAGCCACTCGCGTAACTCGGCGAGCGCATAGAGGTAATCATAGCGTTCGCGGGCGTGTTCATGCTTCCACCACTTCGCTTTGTTGCGCCCGTGAAAGCGCACGTAGCCGATGCCGCTGGTGGCAGCACACAGCGGCGGCATCAAGCCCGCCAGGCGCGGCTCATCCACGCAGCAAAACCCCAGCCCCTCGGAGCGCAGGAAATCCAGCACCTCATCGTTCGCCCAACTCGCGTGGCGAAACTCCACCACCACCGGCAGCGGATGCAACCGCTCGCGCACGCGGCGCAGTCGGGCTTGATTCTGCCGATTCCACCGAAACGCCCACGGAAACTGCGCCAGCACGCAGCCCAATTTATTCGCCTCCCACAGCGGCGCGACGGCGTGCTTGAACGCCTCGAACACCGCCGCGTTCTCCTCCGCCGTATGAGTCATCTCCCGGTTCGCCTTGACGGTGAACTCAAACCCCGGCGGCGTTTTCTGCGCCATCCGTTCCAACACACTCGCCGGCGGAAGGCGGTAGTATGTCGCATCCACCTCCACCGTATCGAAGTGACCGGCATAGAAGGGTAACATCTCCTTCTTATCCAGATGCTCTGGATAGAAGAAGCCCCTCCAATC
>JANWYM010000508.1 GCA_025055355.1 Abditibacteriales bacterium | reverse complement strand
CATATCCCTTTTTGTACCAACAGCGAGCGGACGGTTTCCGTCGGCTGTGCCCCCTGCTTCAACCAATGTAGCGCGCGCTCCTCGTTCACCTCCACAATTGCTGGGTCGGACAGCGGGTTGTAGTGACCGATGGTCTCAAGAAACCGTCCATCCCGCTTGGCGCGTGAATCCGCCACCACTACGCGATACGCGGGATGATTGCGGCTTCCCATGCGACGCAAGCGAATCTTAACTGGCAAAACGTCCTCCCATCTCTGGAATGATATGGTCAATGGTCTATCCTCATTGGCGATAGACCATTGACCATCACCTGAAGAACCCCCCCAGATCGAACCCCTTCGGCATCTTGCCGCTGCCAAGTTGTTTAATCATCTTGCGCATCTCGCGGAACTGCGAGAGCAGGCGGTTGAGGTCTTGCGGCGTCGTGCCGCTGCCGCGCGCGATGCGCCGTTTGCGGCTACCGTTGAGGATGTCCGGGTTGCGTCGCTCCTCGGGCGTCATGGACTTAATCATGGCCTCCACCCGCGCCATCGCCTTCTCATCTACCTGCAACGGCGCTCCACCCGTCAGACGGCTCATGCCGGGGATCATCCCTATCAGGTGCTCCAACGGTCCCATCTTCTTCAATTGCTGTATCTGCTCGAGGAAATCCTCCAAATCGAACTCCCCGTGCCGCAGTTTCTTTTCCAGTGCGGCGGCGCGTTCCTCCTCAATGGCGGCTTCGGCTTTCTCAATCAAGGTGAGCATGTCGCCCATGCCCAGAATCCGTCCTGCCATGCGGTCAGGGTAGAACGGCTCCAGGGCGTCTAACTTCTCGCCGATGCCGACGAACTTCACCGGCTTGCCCGTTACCTGCCGCACCGACAGAATCGCTCCACCCCGCGCATCCCCATCCAACTTGGTCAGGATGATACCGTCCACGCCCACCGCGTTATGGAACTCCGTCGCGGCGTTGACGGCGTCCTGCCCCGTCATCGCATCCACCACCAGCAGCGTCTCATGCGGTTGCACCGCCGCCTTGATGGCTGCCGCCTCGCGCATCATCTGCTCGTCAATGTGCAGCCGCCCCGCCGTGTCAATGATGACCACATCCAGTCCGCGCTGCCGCGCGTGGTTGACGGCTTGCTTAGCAATCTCCACGGGCGAGACGTTCGTGCCCATCTCAAACACCGGCACGTTCGCCTGCTCCCCGACGCGCTTCAACTGGTCAACGGCGGCAGGACGGTAAACGTCCGTCGCCACTAACAGCGGCTTCTTGCGCTCGCTCTTCAGCCACGTCGCCAACTTGCCGCAGGTCGTCGTTTTGCCCGTCCCCTGCAAGCCGACCATCATAATGATCGTCGGCGGGTGGGAACTGAACTTCATCTTCACCGGCTCGCCGCCCAGCAGTTTGACCAGTTCCTCATGGACGATTTTGACCACCATCTGCGGGGCGTTCAGGTTCTTCAGCACATCCGCACCGATGGCTTTTTCCCGCACCTGCGCGACGAACTCCCGCACGACCTTGAAGTTGACGTCCGCCTCCAACAGCGCGAGCCGAATCTCGCGCATCGCGGCATCCACGTCCTCTTCCTTCAACGTCACCTTCCCCCGCAGTTTGGCGAAGGCGTTCTGTAATTTAGCGCTCAAACCTTCCAGCATGTCGTGGTCTCCTCGTGCGAAGTGCCTTTGCTAAGTATACAAAAGTCAAGGCTGTATTGTCAACCGCGCACGGGAAGGGGCGTGAGGTCTGTCGAGGCGATGAGAGCGATGGAGGTGAGTTTTGAGGCGTCCATCGCAGACCGTCAAACTTTTCAGAGCCGATCTCCCTGCCGACGTGTCGGCATCACGCCGCATGGAAATCGTCCTCATCGTCGGTCGTTTGTGAGGTTCGGGAACGAGGACGACGACGATATCCTGGCTGCGCAGCGGTTATTTGACTTTCCGGGCGAAGTGGCTTATGATAAAAGCGACCCAAGAGGGTTGAAACAACCAATGATGACAGGAGGTCGTTCCCCATGAAGGCGTTGGTGCAGAAAGCCATAGACATCGCGCTCTCGCAGAAGGGCGTGCGCGAGGAAGGGGAGAACGCGGGGAAGAAGGTCGAGGAGTTCTTGCGTTCGGTGGGGCTGGGGCCGGGCTATCCCTGGTGCGCTGCGTTCGTCTATTGGTGCACGCAAAAGGCAGCCGATGCCTTGAAGGTGAGCAATCCGTTCATCCGCACGGCGGGCTGCGCGGTCATTGCGAGTTGGGCGCGAGAGCATGACATTCTGGAAGACACCCCCGAAGCCGGTGATGTGTTCCTCCACTGGAGCACCGTTGCCGGTGTGTTTCGCGCCTCGCATACCGGGTTTGTGACAAAAGTGAGAGGAGCGCAGTTCGATACCATCGAAGGCAACACCAACGCCGGCGGCTCACGCGAAGGGATTGGCGTGTTCGCCCGCAAGCGGACGAACGGTGACCGCTACCGTTTCGTGCGATGGAGCCGGTTAGTTGACGAAGCCCCTGACGCAAAATATACGCTGTTCGTCAACGACACCAAGGTTTGTGAGATGCCCGTCCGCAACGGTCGGTCGCTGTGCCCCATTCGCCGGTGGGGCGAGTTTTTGGGGTTCAAAGTGGAATGGAACGCCGACCTGCAAGTGCCTCTGTTCGACGGCAAAGAGGTTCAGACGGAAACCGTCCTTTTAGGCGGCGTCGCCTACGCCCCCATCCGAGACCTCGTGGAAGCGGCAGGGCTGAAACTCAAAGTGGACGTGCCGAACCGCAAAGTGATTGTGACGCGAGGGTAGTCAGTGACCAACCGACAGTGTGCGATATTTCTCGCAGCGACGGGACATGCCCCGCCGCCGACGTGGGGCAAGCCGCCCTTCGACCATCCTGACCAACCGGTGGTGTCGCCGAGTTGGTTTGACGCAGTGGCTTACTGTGAGTGGCTTTCGTCCACAACGGGGCGGCATTACCGTTTGCCCACCGAAGCGGAATGGGAGAAAGCCGCGCGCGGCGGACTTGAAGGGAAGAAGTATCCGTGGGACGACGAACTGGATGAGACGAAAGCGCACAGCGGCGTCGGGTTTCGGGATGACTGCCCGAACGTTGTTGGCTTAGGCGCGCCGAACGGCTACGGATTGTTCAACACGGCAGACGGCGTGCATGAGTGGTGCGCTGATTGGTGGGATGCTGCTTACTATGTTGTTTCGCCCGAACGCAACCCGCCAGGTCCCGAAACGGGTCTGCGCAAATCCTCGCGTGGCGGCTCGTGGCGACACGCCGTTAAAATTTGCCGCTGCGCGCACCGCAGCAGTTTACCGCCTGACCATCGGTTTAGCGACTACGGATTTCGGGTAGCCAGAAGTGTGAAACGTGAAGTGTGAAACGTGAACTCGGTGCAGAAGGTTTGTGCCTTATGTTGAGATGCATTTCCTATGCGTTGGTCGCCCGGTGACCGGGCGGAAAAGGATTTCACGCTCTACGCTGCCGCTGCCGCTCGCACCAGACTGTCCGATACGATTCACTTGAGTTCACGTTTCACGCTTCACGGAAGGAATTTCATGCCTCGTTCACGAGTTCTACTCTGTTCGATTGACGGCGCGCGCCCCGATGCGATTCACACAGCGCGGACGCCAACGATACAACGGTTGG
>JANWYM010000507.1 GCA_025055355.1 Abditibacteriales bacterium | reverse complement strand
CATAAAGTGCCGACGGGATGTCGGCGCTACGCGGTTTTCGGAGGGGCTCTAACTGTGACTGCGCGCCAGCCACAATCTCTGGATAAACAATGAGATGATCGCCGTCTTTGACGCCAGCTTGGGCAAGCGTCTGGTCTTCCAACAGTCGTTTACCGCCCTCTTTGTGGTCGAGGCTGTAACTCATGGGTGTGCCGTCGGGCGCGTGGATCGGTAGGTTCATCCGCGTAATGACGTTGGGGATGATGCGCTTCACCGGCACCGTCTCCGCGATAACGGCGCGCACGCTCTTCGCGCCGGTTTGGTCTAAAAACGTGACGGTGATGCCTCGTCTTTCTTCAGCCATCAAGATACCCCCTGTGAAAACTGGGACCACTGCCCACTGACCACTGACCGCAGGACGAACTCTGAGGGGCAATGGTCAGTGGTCTGCGGTCATTTGCTGACAATATACCTCCGCTCCTTGCACCCATACACCGAGCAGCCGCCGTTGTATTCCCAGCAGTCGCGGTGGTGAGGCGTGCGGCAGCGGCGGCAGACAACCTTATTCCACGTGAGCTCCTCGCCGCAGATCTGACAGACGGGCGTTACTTCCGCGCCGTCAAAAGAGACATCCAGAATTTGAATGATGCCCGCTCCGCCCACGCCCAACAGCGTCATGACCTCATCACAAATCCGCCCGCTGGATTCGTAGAAGGCGATCAGGTCTTCCAGGCGGTTGAGCAGCGACAGTTTCTGGATGAGCAGCCGCGATGAGTTCATCGAAAGGTCGATATGATTGTTGTGGCGCAATTGCTTGAGTTTGATCAGTTCCCGCTGCACGGCGGCGTTCAGGAAGGTCCGCACCGTTTCGACGTCGTCCGATTTCACGATGAAGTGGTCATCAAACGGACGGTAGCCCACCTCAATATCCTGCAGCCCGAAGAACTTGCCAATCTCCTGCAGGAAACCTTGCGGGGAAATCTCGCAGCGGAAGGAGGAGTTGTGCGGCAGCGTGAAGGTCAGTTGCGTGTAGAGCGTCGAGTTCTTCCCGCCGGTCGCGTAGACGCCCAACGACGCGGAGGCCCCATCGTGCGCGAACGTGACGCTGGGGAACTTCCACAAACTGCCCTCCGTCAGCGTCCCGCCCACCCGCTGCGCGAACAGCCGATAGGCATTGTTCAGGGCGTTGTGCTGCGACGCCCGCACCGCCAAAGCGATACCGACGATGAGAACAACGCTCAGGATGAACATCAACACGACCCCCATCCCCGTGGCGGCACTGCTTTCATACGGCGGCTGATGAGGAGGAGAGGACGGCGCGAAGATCTCAGGCTGCGCCGGTAGAGGGGGCGACGCCGGTGCCAACGCCTGGGGAGGCGGCAGCATGATGTAAACTTTGTCCTCCACCTGATTCACGACCGCTTCCCTGTCAAACGCCTGAGCGAAAAAATCAGCAGGCACCGCCATAAAGCGAGCGAATGCGTTCTCCGTCTCGGACATCATCCGCACGGGGGCAGACAAAAACGGCGTTGTCCTGGCTCCCGTGGCTAAGTCGGTGACGGCTATCTGGCGCTCTCCCTCCGTTAGTTCAAACCGTTTGCCGTGCGCCGTCAGGGTGAGGGTCTTGCCACTGATGGTCTGCGTGTAGGAAGGAAAGACGACATGGAGAGGGATGAACACCGTCCCCTGCGATAAGAAGGGCGGGACAAAATCCAGGCGCGAGGTCTTATCCACTGGGCTACCATTGACAAACAGCCGCAGCGTTTTCATCCCCCGCCCCGACACGCGCGAGGGTGCCGCGTTCTGACCCCATCCCGTCGCGTAGAGGAAGACGCTGAATAAAAACCCCACACTGATTCCTGCCCTGTGCATCAGACGTCTCATGGTGCCTCGCTCCTTACGGCATTATTATAACACGCGACAGAGAGGCATGGCAAATCCCTCTTGCACATCGGGGGTCTCTTTGGTATGATAAATGCCGATTGCGTTGGGGAGTGGCCAAGCGGTAAGGCACCTGACTCTGGATCAGGTAATCGAAGGTTCGAATCCTTCCTCCCCAGCCAGTTCGAAACTGTCGCGCTGACATCCTCGCGGCATCTCAGGCAGGTTAGAAGCCTGCGCTGTGACGCTATCGCGGTGGCAACTCGAAGTCAATCCCCGTCGTCTCCCGGCCCTCTTCCACCACCACGCCCGACACCGACAGCACGCCGGTGGTGCCGAGGAATAAGTCCACGTTATACACGCCGGGGGGGAGGTTCTCGATTCGATAAGTGCCATCGGCGCGGACGTAAGCCGCCATGCTGAGGTTGCCGTTCGCCGCCACCTGCAAGGAGGAGTCATACGCTCGCTGCGCCAGCCGCCCCTTGACACGTCCGGAGATGGCACCGCCGGGCGTGAGCAGGAAGTCCACCACTGCCGTCTCGTCCGCCTCCACCGCGATATCGAAGCGGGTGGCTAAGGCGTAGCCCCGATGACGACAGACGACGCGGGTGACGCCGGGGCGCACGCGCTCGATGGCGTAGTGGCCTGCCGCGTCCGTCGTCGCCGAGAGCGTTTCGTTGGAGATGGGGTCGTAGAGGTAAACGTGCGCCCCCGCGATCGGCTGCGACGTCGCCAGACTGCTGACGCGCCCGACAATCCGCCCGCTGCGCGGCGTGGTCAGCGTGATAGGCGTCGTCTGGTTGGCTCTGATTTCGACCACCTGCGGGGCAGGCGCGAGCAAGCCGGGACCGCGAGCGATAACCTCGTATTTGCCGGGCAGAATGCCCGTGATCTTGAACGTGCCGTCCTTGTTGACCCATGCGGCGTATTGGTCGCTCATCCACGGCAGCCGCGTGTCGGCGCGCGCCACGATGGGCACGAGTCCGCCGCTCATGCCCGGCGGTCCCACAATCACTTCCGTAGCAGGGGGAATCGGGCTGCCGTCGGGCGTGCGGATTGTACCCGCGAGCGTGCCTGTCGGAGGAATCACGATTTCGCTTAACGTTGTCGTCTCGTTGCGCTTGACCAGCACCCTCTCACGCACAATGACGGGACCGTTGACGGGCGCGACGACCACGTCGTAAATTCCGGCAGGGACGCTCTCCAACTGAAAAACACCGTTCTCGTCCGTCGTCACGGGCTTGCCCTGCCACGACGCGATGCCGGAAGCGCCACCGACGCGGACGCCCCCCTCCCCGCGCGGACGCCGCCACGACACCTGCGCCCCCCGCACCGGCGTGCGCGTCGTTCCCTGCGCGGACACGACCCGCCCGCGCACCGCACCAAACCCTAAGAACGTCAAAGGGATGTCTTGTATTTTGTTCTCCACCCCGTCGTTAATGCTCACGTTGTCCGCGTAGGACGCGTAGCCCTCTTTGTGGACGGTTAGGCGGTAAACGTCGCTGCGTAGCGGCGTCATGCGGAACACACCGCTGGCATCTGTGATAGCGGACTGCACCACGCCGCCCGACGAGGGCGACATCTGCACCTGCGCCCCCGCCACAGGCTTTTTCTTCTCGTCCACGACGCGCCCTATCACCGACGCTGGACCGCGCAAGAGGATTTCCGCCTGATACTGTCCCCGCTCAGCCGTGATGGTCACGACCGTTCCCTCGTCATTGGGTCGGGGATAGGCGTTGAACCCCTGCGCGGGCGAGGTCGC
>JANWYM010000506.1 GCA_025055355.1 Abditibacteriales bacterium | reverse complement strand
GTTGACTCTGACGATTTCGATGCCCAAACGATTATGCAGTTCCGCCGTTAAAAGCGATGACGTCGTTCCCCCTCCCAGCACCACACGCCGGACCTTGTGCTGCTGCGCCAGCCGCTCAACTGTCGCCACCACATCCGCCGTCGCCACCACCGCCCGGAAAGCCACCTGCCCCGCCGAGGACACGACAACTACGCCGCACTTCTCGCGCCCGGGGTCTATGGCGATGACGGTTGCCCCCATTGTCCATTGCCCATTCTCCATTGACGAAGAGCCTCTCTGAAAACCGCGCCGCACCGACATTGTCGGCATTTTAGGCAGGCGGGAAGCCCGCGCTCGCCGGTTTTCGGAGAGGCTCTAACAAGAGGTTGTCAACCCCTTTGTTGTTCTGAGCGCGGCGAGGAATCCTCCGCCTTGCTCAGGACAGGCCTCGTCTTTCGCAACCTTTGACTTCGCTCAGAGGGACGTTTTGTAACGCACTCTAATTGACCAATTGACTGATTTCCAACCGCACACTCAGTTGGTCTGCCGTCCACAGATTCTTATCGGCGATCACGCTGACCTTAGCATGCCCGCGCTGCGCTGCTAAACGTTCCAGGAGGACAAAGACTTTCTCGTTCGTCCCTTCCGCATAGGCGTATTTTTTGCGGGGCAGGACGCCCTGTTGGGCAGCCACCTGTCGGGCTTCTTCCAGCAGAGCGGTGATGTCGTGGAACAAACCGGCTTTGCTCTGGGCGCAGTGCACTTCTTTGGACAGCACAGGGTCCCCCTCGCGAAACACCATCTGATTGGGATACAACACCAACTGCGCCTGCACCGGCTCGCCCTCCACGTAGTTGCGCAGCGCGACGACGTCCACCACGAAACTCCGCTGGCGCTGCGCGATGTCCTCAGCCGTTCGGTCCAGAATGCGGTCTTCATCAATGACGCCGCGCACGTCCCCCACGATGAACTCTCGCGTCGCCAAGATCAACGGACGGGGCTGCGTGGCGGACGCCCTGGCGCCGTGTTCCTCGGCGACGCGGTTGGCTTCCCGAAGCAGTTCCTCCAGCTCCTGCCGCACCGCTGCAGCGGACAACCCTTCGGGGATACTGCGCGAGGCAATGACCTCATTTGCGCCGATGGTGACCTTGCCCCGCACGACCTTCAGCCCCACGGTTTTCCACTCGACGATCTCTTGCACCTCCGCATACAGTTTTTGTCGCTGCGCCTCCAGGGCGTCGCGCTGTTTCTCCAATTCGACCACTTGCTTGCCCAGGGCGACGAACTCCTTCCCGACGTTCATGGCTGAGGCTTGTGTCCGCTCCAGTTCCAGGCGCGTCGTCGCCAGCGTCTGATGAGCATCCTGCAACTGGGCTTGGATGTCCTTGAGTCGCACCTGCGCCTCCGTGTATTTGCGTCGCACCGCGTTGTATTCGCGTTCCACCGTTTTCAACATCTGCCCGGTCTGTTGCAGCATCCGCGCCGTCTCCCGGAGGCGGTGCACCCTGTGCCGCAACTCTCTTTCAACGGATGTCACCTGCGCTTGCAAGCCACGGGCTTTTTCCGCCAATGCGCGTCGGCTCTCTTCCAATCGCTGATTGGCTTTTCTCAACTCATCGTTGGCGGCGGTCAGCGCCTTGTTGCGTCGCACCGTTTCGTCGAATCGCAGCAGGGCGTGACGGGCGTTTTGGCTCGCCGCTAAGATCCCTGTGAAGGCGACAAGGAAAATACACACCCCGGTTGTGACCGAGACCAGCACCGCCGTCTGGCGCGGGCGCAAGCCCAACAGCGTCACTCGCTTCTTGCCCAGCCGTTTGCCCAAGTAGTCGCCGACGTAGGCGATGAACCCACACACCACGCCCAAGGAAATAACAAAGGTGAAGAGAATCATGCGCCCTCACCTCAACTAAGAGCCTGTTCTGAAAATGTCGCCCGCTGCGCCGCGACGGCGTTGCGGGCTGCTTCTTTCGGCGTCACCGCCCGGCGCGCCAGATGAGAATAACACCGGTGATGCCGCAGACGACGTCCGCTGTCCAACTCGCTATCACCGGATGCAAGCCGCCGGTTTTGCCGAACAGTGTCGTCATGTTCCAGATGAAAAAGTATCCCACAATCAGCAGGAAACTGATCCCCAGCCCCACCGAGGAGGTCGTGCGCTGACGGCGCAGCGCGAGGGGCGGTCCGATCAGACACAGCACCAAGCAGGACATAGGCAGCGCCAGTTTGTCGTTGAGTTGCACCGCCAGTTCGTTAATCTGCCGCGGGGGGATTCCGGGTGTGTTGCGCATCATGTGGAGGTAGTCCCGCAACTCCCGCCACGTCATTTCATCGGGGCTTTTAGAACGAGCGACCACGCGCATTTGCAGCGGGGTTTTACCGATGGACATGGCATGGACCTTGGCGTTCGACTGGATCGTGCCCCCCTGCAGGAAGCGGTAAAGACGCACATTGGTAAAAACCCACCAGTCCTCTTGCTTGCCCTTGAGGGGGCGAGCGGTTTCCGCCTCGATGCTCTCTTTCATCTTCCCCGCGTTAAACGTGATGATCTGCGGACGGATCAAGGTGTCGCTGCGTCGCAGATACCCTTGGGCGGTGACGATACGCTCGTGGGGGAGGCGCAGGTCGGCGGGCTCACGCAGGAGCAACCAGCGTTTCTCTTGCAGCACCCGGTTCCCTTCGATACGCGCTATCAGGTCTCGGCTGCGCCGCTGCGTGGCGGGCACCACCGTTTCGTTGAGCGCCATCATGGTCAAAAAACCGACCGCCCCCAACGCGATCACCGGCGGCATGAGGCGATAAAAACTCACCCCGCTGGTCAACATCGCGCTGACCTCGCCGTCATGGCTGAACCGCGCAAACGCCATCAGCGTGCCGTAGAGCAACGCCATCGGCACAGTGATGGAGATGGAGCGGGGAACCTCCAGCAGCATGAGTTCCACGATCTGCGCCGGGGTCATGGACGCGCGGGTGGCAAGGCGGGTGATGTTGTTCAGGACGAACAGGGCATACCAGATGCTGGCAAACCACCCGATGCCGATCAACCATGCACCAATAACTTCCCGTGCGATGTAGCGGTCTAAGATCTTCACGATGCGTAACGGTCCCCCAGATAATGTTCCCTCGCCCTTGGGTCCTTCAGAATTTCCTGCGGCGTGCCCGAGGTGAGGATTTTACCGTCGAACATGATGTAAGCGCGGTCGGTAATGTCCAACGTGTCACGCACGTTGTGGTCAGTAATCAAGATGCCGATGCCCTGTTGTTTGAGGGCAGCGATGATGCTCTGGATCTCCTGCACCGTGAGCGGGTCAACCCCGGTGAACGGCTCATCGAGCAAGATGAAGGACGGCGACGTGACCAGCGTGCGGGCGATCTCCGTGCGTCGCCGCTCCCCGCCCGACAGCGTGTAGCCCTTCTGGTGGCGCAGGTGCGCGATGTCCAACTCCGTCAGCAGCCTCTCGATGATTGCCTGCTGCTCCCGCTTCGACGCGCCCGTGAACTCCAGCACCGCTTGCAAGTTCTGCTCCACCGTCAGCTTCTTGAAGATGGACGGCTCCTGGGCGAGGTAGCCGATGCCGTGCCGCGCCCGCTGGTGCATCGCCCAGCGCGTGATGTCCTGCTCACCCAAAAACACCTTGCCCCCGTTAGGACGCGCCAAGCCGATA
>JANWYM010000505.1 GCA_025055355.1 Abditibacteriales bacterium | reverse complement strand
CCGCGCCGCTCTGCAACTTCACGCGCACGAGTTGCCAGCCACTCAGATCAGCAGCGAGGTTGAACGTGGCTTTGGCGGGTGAGCCTTCGAGGACTGCTGCTGTGGAGCGATTCAAATCGCCAGTCCAGTTGACGGCAAGCACGCTTGGGGACGGCGCGTGCGCGGTCACCTCCAGCTTCCACTTGCCTTTGCCGCTGGACGGCAGGTAAATCCAGTAAGCCGCTTCGTCGCCTGCGCGCAACAGCGTCGGCGCGTTCTGCGCGAGCCGTTCGGCGGTTGGGGGTTGAGACAGGCGCGAGTATCTGGGCACAGGCATCGTCGGATAGAAACTGTATCCCGTCGCACCAAGTTTTTCCAGCGTGCGCACGTAGGCGTTGAACACATCGCGCGGCTTGAGGAAAACCGCCACCTGTTTTTTCGCGTCGTCCAAAACGGCTTGCGTCAACAGGCTGTCGTGCGTGCGCTCCACGTAAATCAGGAACCCGACGAGAAATTCCATCCCCGCCGTGCGCAGGTCGTCAATCAAGGGAGAACGCGGCCCCTCGTTGAGGAAACTCCGCAAGGCAGGGTAAGAACGGTCGCGCACGTAGGCGGCAAGGTCTTGAGGAGAGACTTTGAACGCCGCAACGTTGTCGGGTGTGCGCGGCGTGTCGCGGAGCGCGTGCGCCAGCCACCACAGCAAAAACAGCCGCTCGCCCGCGTGTCCGTTGACATAAGGTTCGACCTCGCCTTCAAAGCCGTCGATGCCCGGCAGCGTGAGGTGCCCATACTCGTGCGCGATCTCGCGCAGCCACTCCAGCGGCGTGCGCTGCGGGTTGTTGATGTCGTAGAAGTAAAGGTGCGCGGGCGCATTGGCGGGTTGCTCCGCGCCCGCCGTGCCGCCTTCGCACAGCCACACGTCCGTCGGTTTCTCGGGCGAGAACCGCGTGGTGGCGTTGAGCGACTGCCGCGCCAACCAGTAAAGTTGTAGCAGCGTCGCGCACACCTGCTCCGCCAGCGGCGCGTAGTTTTGTCCCCTCGTCGCTAACGCTTCGGAAACGTAGAACACGCGGAAGCGCATCCGCCACAGACTGTCGGCAGGGTCCAACACATAGCCCACGCAGACGCGGTTGAAACTCTTTTTGAGAGAAGGGTCTTGCGTCCCTGAGGGCGCGTAGAGCAACCCGTGCGTGTAAAACGCGAGACGTTGAGCGTCCGGCAGCGGGGGGCGCACGACAGCGTTGACGTCCACCGTTAACTCTTGGCGCGTCCATGCCTTCTGGTAAAGGTGCTCTCGCAGCGTCTCCAGCGTTGCGGTATCTGCCCACGCCGGCAGCCCGTCGTTGAGCAACTGCACCAGCGATTGCTTCACTTCCTGCGCCGTCTTTGTCTTCGCTGACGCGCTGCGCACCTCCAACTGAAGCGCGCGGGCGTAAGCGCGAATGGATTTCTCGCGCTCTCCCAACTGCGCGTAGGTGTAACCCAACCATTGCTGCACCAGCGCATAGTTTGGGTCCGCTGCCGCTGCTTTCTCCAGCGCCGCCAGCGCGTCCTTGTATCGCTCCTGCTTCACGTGCGCCACCGCCTCCCGCAGATGCTCGTTGGCTTTTTCCGTCTCCGCCTTCTGCTGCGCGCGCAGAGGCGCACCAATACCTGTCAGCAGCATCAAAACCACCAACAAACCGACGAACCTCATCGTCTCCGCTCCTTTCGACATCAACAACCCACCTCCTGGCTACAAGTCCTATGGTCTGTTGTCCTGCGGTCTACAACGGAGAAATATGCGTCCTCTTCACGCCCGATAGACAGTATACCTGCCCATGCCTCTCAACGCAACCTACGTCAGCACAAATTGCACATCGCCGCGATTCTGCCCCTGAGAGCCTCTGCGAAAACCACGTAGCGCCGACATCCTGTCGGCATTTTACGCAGGCTGCGAGTTTGCGCTACGCGGTTTTCGCAGAGGCTCTCAATCTCCGTCATTGTGAGCGCCGCTCCACCATCTGCCTTTGCTGTCACGACGAGCGCAGCGAAGCCATCCCCTCCGCTGCAGCCGTTTCCTTCGCAGGGGATGGCTTCGCTGCGCTCGCCATGACGTTTTCCTGTGCGGAGAGGGAGAAGGGCGAAACGCAAAAGTTTAGTAAGGTTTTCGCACAAGGCTCCCCTCACCCTGTCAATTCTCCCAACGTTGCCCCTCGAACGCTACATCGCCGATGCGGAGGCGGTGAAGGACGCGGCTGCCGTCGGCAAGTCCGAGAGCGCCGATGGCGGCGTGCAGAGCGGCTCCGAACAGGAAGGGCAGCGTGTAGGCAACCAGGGGCGATTGGAAGGAAGCGAGGTGCATGAGCGAAACGAGGACGGGGATTTGCAGCGTCGCCAAGACGAGAAGCGACCACCCCACGCCGGCGCCGCGCGCTTGGGCGCGGGCGCTAAGGGCGACGGCGAGCATCGCGCCGCCGAGCAGCATCGAGGCAAGGAAGAGGGTGAACCCGATGAACAACGGGAGAACTTGCGGCGCGCCGCTGAGGGTGATGAGGAGGACGAGCAGGACGGTCGGCGGGAGGCTGAACGCGAAACTCAGCCACCTGTCGGCGGTGAAGCCTATCCACTTGCCGAGGAGGATGTCACGCTCGCGGAGGGGCGTGGTCAGCAGGAAGCCCAGCGTGCCGCTGGTGCGTTCGCCGTCGAAGGCAGTGCCGGGCTGGATGGTCATGATCCACACCACAATCCACTCCAGCATCCATAGCGGTATGATGATGCTCAGGGACACTTGCGCAGGGATGGACAACGTGCCGAGTTCGGGACAGACGGGGGCGAGCCACGTGGTCAGGAGAAATTTGGTGGGCGGCGCGGGGGCGAACATCACCTTCCACAGCAGAAGACATGCGCTGATAAGCACGAGCAACCAAGCGATGAAAAAGATGGCGATTTGCTGCGCCGCCCAGTTTTCGCGCCGCGCCCGCACGCGCACCTCTTTGACGGCAACGGGGTTGTCAAAGCGGGCGTTAATTGCGTCGCTGAGGCGCTCGATGAGTCGGTCGTTCAGCGTGCGCACACGAGCCGTTAGCCGCGCCCACCACCCGGTGTTGACGTCTTGCGCGCCGGCGAGGATTTGACGATGGCGGGGATGCAGCCGCAGCGCGAGGGCACACCACAGCAGGGCAGCGGCAGGCTGCATCAAGAGCCCCGTCCACCACGGCGGAGTCGGTGCGAACTGGAGGATGGTGATGCCTTGTAGGAACTCGTTCAGTCGCGGCGAGAGCGACGCCAACGACAAAAACGGACTGACGGCTGCCGTCCGCTGCACGAGCGGGTGGTCGGACAGCAGGGCAACGAAGGGATAAACCCACACGAGGAAGAAGAGGAACCACGTCACGCGCTTTGCTGCATTGGAGAACCAGAGGCTGTGATGGTCGTAGGTCGCCGATTGCGGGTAGGCTAAAGCGGCCCAGGGGGCTGTCGGAGTTTCCGCCTCTTCCTGCAGGGGACGCGCCGCCGCGACGCGCCGCTGCCACCACCGCGCCGCCACGCCGAACGCCGCCGCTACTGCCCCCAACGCCGAAACCTTTCCGAGAATGACGAGCGTCGGGCGATTGAACGGCGACACGCCGCCCAGCACGCAGAAGAGGGTAAAGAGGCAGATAGTGAAGGCGAGGGATTGGCGTATGGGCG
>JANWYM010000504.1 GCA_025055355.1 Abditibacteriales bacterium | reverse complement strand
CGCACGCCGTTGTATTTGGGCGTCGTGGGCAGCATGAAGGCGGCGAGTTGGACGCAGAGGCTCAACAGCAATAGCGCGTGCGCCCCGTTGTTAGCGTCATAGGACGCCTCCACTGGTTGAAGCGATCGTCCATGCGTTGTTGACGCACCGCGCCGCATGGAAGTCACCAACTGGGAGGGGGAGGCTTCCGCCGAACCTGACGGCTCCGCGAGAACGTCGCCCTCCCGTGCGGGCATCCATCTCGCTTGACACCATCTGACAGATTGCACCCCCACCCCGACCAGCGACAGCAACAGCACCACCGTCGGCGTCGTAATCGCAATCATCACCAGCGGATAATGCCACGGCGCATATTCGTAGTCGCGCCCGAAGTAGGTGACCAGCACAGGGTAATGTTTGAGGTGATAGCGGAAATACTCGACGGCGTTGCCGATGGGATTCAGCCACAGCCAAGGCCACGACAAGAAGAACGTCAACGGTGCAATGACGAAAAGCGCGCAGGCGGTTTTCCATGACCACCGACGCATGACGACCATCCACAGCAGCACCGTCGGCAGCACCAGCACACCGTTCATCTTCGTCCCGACTGCCAAGCCGAATGATAGACCCGCCGCGATGATACCTATCCACTGTCGCTGGTTCGACAGGCGTTCGACATGCCAAAATAAAGCGGTGGTCAACATCACCATCGCCGCCACCGGCACGTCCAGCGCCGTCAGGTGTGCATGCCCGAACACGTGCGGCAGCGTTGCCAGCGCGCCCGCCGCAAACAGCCCAACGGTTCGGTTGAACGCCCGCGTGCCGAACCAGTAGACCACGACGAGCATCAGCGCGAAAAATACCGCCGTCCCCGCTCGCAGGTTGCCACCTGTCAACGCGCCGACGATGCCGTTGACCCACTTCGTCGTGGCGGGTTGCAACTCGTTGATGCCCTTAATTCGGGGGTTCCAGTGGTCCAGGATTCCCTCGCGGCTCAAGGCAGTGCGCGGGGCGGTAAACAACAATTGGAGCCAGTCCGCCGCCTTCATCGCCTGCCCCGCGTAAAGCGGTTCGTCGTAGGTGATGCCGATGTCATCCGAGGTCATCACCACAGCGGTGATGGACACGACGCTGAGGATGACAATCAGCGCGAGGTCAATCTTTGTGTCGCGGGAAATGTATGCGGTCATGTCATTCGCTCCGCTCGCAAGGACAGGTGTTTTCGGAGCAAAGAGCAAAACGCAAGAGTTGAGTGTCAGGAGAAGGCTTGTTTCATTCCACCGCGCCGCTCGCCACTTCATACTGCCCCTGCACGCCCTTGACGAAGCGCGTCGGCTGGCGACGCCAGTAACTTCCGAAGCGGCGGGACAGGCGAATCGCTTCGTCTTTATGTGCGTCAATCAGGTTACGCGTCTCGCGGGGGTCATCCTGCAAGTTGTAGAGTTCATCCGTTTCGCCTTCGGGACGTTGGATGTAACTCCACGTCGCGTCGCGGATGCAGCGGTCAATCCCGGCATGATAGCCGCAAATGACGGCGTCGCGGTGCGTGTCGCTGTCACCCAACACGACAGGTTTGAACGATTTGCCGTGCATGGAGTCCGTGTTGTTCGCCAGCCCCAGCAAATCTAACAGCGTCGGCAGCACGTCGGGAAACTGCGCCAATGCCCGCGTCCGCCGGTGCTTTCCCTCGGGCAGCCGCATCATGAACGGCACCTTCAGCAACTCCGAATACATGCGGTCCGCGCCCTTGAGGAACTTACCGTGATCGCACAGCGGATGCCCATGGTCCGCCAGCAACAGAATGATGGAGTCCTCGTAGTAGCCGTTCTCTTTCAAGCACTCAAACAGCGCGCCAAGGCAGTGGTCGACGAAGGCCGCCTCGCCTGCGTAAAGTCCTTGCATGAGTCTGATTTGCTCTGGCGTCGCCCAGTTTGCAGCCAGTCCGCCCATCGGCATAATGAGGCGCGGTCCCTTGTAATTTGGGTCAGTGTAAATGTCAAACCGCTGAGGCGGGTCCCACGGCTCGTGCGGGTCGAAGGAGTCAATCCAACAGAAAATCCTCCTGTGGTTCCGATTCTTTTTCAGCCAGTCGCAGGCGCGCTCCACCACCTGCGCGGGGAACCAGTGGGACTCTTGGGTAAAGTCGTCGGTGTTGGCGAGGAATTGGGCGATGCGGTTGCGCCAGAGGTCGGGGTAGCTCTCATTCACATAATCGTCCACGCGGCGGCGTGTGGGGGCGGAATTGTAGGGGTCATACTCCTGCCCGCGAATCCAGTGGTAAGCGTTGAAGCCGCGATGGTAGTTCATCCCCGGCGCGCGGTAGTGGTAGGTATCTGAAATCAGCCCACCAACGTAGCCCTCCTTGCGCAAAATCTCCGCGACGGAAATATCCGTCGGCGCGAGCGGCTGCCAGGGGCGATAGGGCAGTGTGAACTGCCCGGTCATCAACTCCATCCGAATCGGAATCGTCGGCATCCCGCAGGGATACATGTTGTCGAACACGACGCACGCCTGCGCGAAGGCATCTATGTTCGGCGTCCGACACGCAGGCACGCCGTCGAACACGGGATTGCCCTCATGGTAAAAACTGACGTGGTCTTGGCGAAAGGTGTCAAGGCAGATGACGATGAGATTCATGCGTTGCCTCCACTCCGAATGCAGGCAGCTATTTGACGGGGTTGATTATAGCACAAACGAGGAGCGTCACGACACTGTCGGATAGTTCGCCGCCCCGGAGTCCTCAACCCGCGCACGTCAAAACATCTACGCGCCCTGCGATTCAAGTCCCAACGGATAAGGGATTGTTGAAGTCTATGGGAAACTGGACGAAGGTGCGAGCATCTAAACGCAACGGACAACGGAGAGGAGTAGGTGATATGGGAGAGCTATTGGCGCTGACGCCCGAGCAAAAGCAGTTTTTTGACGAGAACGGTTATCTCATTGTCGAGGGGCTGCACGCGCCCGATGAAATTGCCGCGATGCGCGAGGAGATGAACAAGTTGCTGCGCCATCCCGAAGCGGCGCGACCGGGGGTGCGATTTTCCTACGAACCCAAGGAAGAACTGGACAAGCACCCGATTGACCCCGACAACCCGCATCGCATCTGGATGGTGTTTGACTTGCCGCTGGCGGGGGATTTCTGGTTCCGCCAGTTCTGCGACCCGCGCGTGGTGGACATCGTGTGCGATTTGCTGGGTCCTAACATCAACTTCCACAACGGCAAAGCGCGCATCAAGCCACCGGGCACAGGAGCCCATCTCATCTGGCATCAGGACTGGCCGTATGAGCGGCACACCGAACCTGACCTCGTTGCTGCGCTGACTTATCTCGACGACGTGGACGAACACGCCGCCGGCACGCGCGTTGTGCCAGGCACGCACAAGCAAGGCGAGTGGCCCCACGACGACAAGAACGCCATTGACCCCGTGCGGGTGGAGGAGTTCGTGCAGCGGTCCGGCAAGCCGCCCGTCACCTTGAAGGCGAAGGCGGGCACCGTGCTGTTCATCCACGTTCTGGTCGTCCACGCCGCTTCGCCCAACACGACGACGCGCAACCGCTCGGTCATCATCAACGAGTATAAAACGATGGAGACGCTCGACCGCTGGGGCAACAAGTGCGCGTTTGCGGAACTACCGCTGCGCAGGAACGGCAGACCGTTCTTTACGTTGTGAGG
>JANWYM010000503.1 GCA_025055355.1 Abditibacteriales bacterium | reverse complement strand
CACCTTCACGTCCAACCGCTTGCCGACTTCTTCAATCGTCACTTTCTCCCGCTGCGCTCCCTGTGTAACGCTCCAGACCACAAATACACTCATACCTGCCCACCAACTCAGCCGCCAACGCTTCATCCGCTATCACCTCGCTCGATATGTGTTACCTGATTATAACGGACAAGCGCGAGATGGTCAAATGGAGAAGGGAAGCGTTACGCAGTTGCTGACACCTTCTTTTCTCCGTCTCCAACCCCCTCAGGGGAAGAGGAGTTCCTCCGAAAATGGCTGTTTATAGCGAGCGCAGCGAAGCCATCCCCTCCGCTCGGTATGACGCTTCCCCACAGCGGGGAAGAAGAGAAGCGCGCAACGCAAAAGTTCAGACTGGAATTTGACATAGCGGAGAATTTCAGTTATTATGGTATGCCGAACCTGACAAATACCCACTTCGGGTCACTGGGTAGAATGCGGTGTCTCAGACGACGGGACGCAACTGGGTATCTGTCAGGCGGTAGGCTTGTTTCTCGTATCCTTGCGTATGTTGTGGTTAAAAGTGAAACGCAACGGTTTCACCCTTATTGAACTGCTCATCGTCCTCGCCCTTGTGGCAATTCTGGCAGCGATTCTTATGCCCGCGTTCGCGCAGGCACGGGCGAAGGCGCGTTATACAGCGTGCTTGTCGAACCTGCGTCAGTTAGGAATGGCGATGGCATTATATGTGAGCGACCACGATGGGACGTATCCTTACGACGTGCGTCCACGCTTCACGCCGCCATACTTTCCTCCGCTGGCGGACGGACTGCCGCGCGAGTTCCCCCACGACCGGAGCAACCGCTGGGATGGCGCTCCGATGGTTCGCATCCTCAGCCCTTACGTGCGGGACAAACACGTCTGGTATTGTATGTCGCTGGATCAGCAGGTATTGGAAAACGGTCTTGGCACGAACTACCAGGTCAACGCCTTCGTCGTCGTCAACTCCATCAACGAACCGCAACGCCCGCACGGCGGACCTGTGCGCGAGAGTGACATCCTCAACCCTCCACGCATCAAAATCTTTCAAGACCACTGGAATCGCGGCGTGGGGTTGCATCACGGGGGGGCAAACTACGTCTGCGCCGACGGGCACGCCAAGTGGCAGCGGACACAGTTGGGCGGGTTCATCGTCGCCCGCTGGTGGACACCGTGATGCCTTACGCTTCCCTCAGCACATACCCCACGCCCCGCACCGTGTGCAGGAGTTTGCGGCTGAAGCCGGCATCAATCTTTTTGCGCAGGAAGTTCATGTAGACCTCCAGGACGTTGGAGGACGGGTCGAAGTCGTAGCCCCAGACGTTCTCGATAAGTTGCGTGCGGGTCATGACCTGCTGTGGATGGCGCATGAGAAGTTCGAGCAGCGCATACTCGCGGTTGGTGAGTTCGATGCGCTTGCCCTCCCGCGTGACCGTGCGCGTCGCGGGGTCAAGGATGAGTCCAGCGAACTCCAGGATGGGCGTGCGCACTGTGCCTGCCCGCCGCAGCAGAGCGCGCAGCCGCGCCAGCAGTTCGTCAAAAGCGAACGGTTTCGGCAGGTAATCGTCGCAGCCCGCGTCCAGCCCCTTCACGCGATCCTCCAGCGTCCCCCGCGCCGTCAGCGCCAGCACCGGCACATCGCTACCGCGCTCCCGCAGCGCCTTCACAACTTGTAAGCCGTCCATATCGGGCAGCATGAGGTCCAGCACAATCGCATCATACTCTATCACCGCCGCGTGCGCCAACGCGTCTTCCCCATTGGAGACCACATCCACCGAATACGCCGACTGCTCCAACCCTTTGCGGATGAAACTGGCAACCTTCTCTTCGTCTTCGACAATCAGGACACGCATGAGGCATCACCACCTGATCTCTATACATTGAGAGTTCTCCCACAGTCCACACAGGACAGTCAATAATCAGCACCGGTTTCTGTCAAACCCCTACGTTTGGCGCTTCTCTCCCTCCCCGATGGATCGAGGGCATCGCCCCTGCCCCTGACGTTAGCACCTCCGTCTCCGAGGAATGTCATGGCGAGCGGAACGAATCCATCTCATTCACAGAGGCTTACTTTGCTTCGCTCCTCGCACCTGCTGCGCTCCTTGCCATGACACCGGTTGACCATCGGGGGAAGACATTGAAGGCCACCGCGTCACACCTATTTGTTCCCTTCCTCTCAGTTCATCATGTTCAGCACGTTGTAAAGATTGTCCCTCTCGCAGGGCACGCGTCCTGCCTCCCGAATCATGTCCGTCAACGCCTGCACCGTGAGCGACTGGTCGCGGTCAGTGACGGGGTCGCGGACGATTTCGTATTCATGCACTGTGCCGTCGAAGTCGTCCGCGCCATACCACTGGGCGACTTGCGCGACAGCGGGCGAAGTCATGACCCAGAACGCTTTAATATGCGGCACGTTGTCCAGCAGTAGCCGAGCGACAGCGATCTCGCGCAAGTCCTGCTCACCAGTGTTGGGGGGTAAGTGGCTGAGTGCCGTGTTCTCAGGGTGAAACGACAACGGGATGAAACACAAAATACCGCCTGTTTCGTCCTGCAACTCGCGCAGTTTGAGGTGATGTTCCACCTTCTCTTCCAACATCTCCACATGCCCGTAGAGCATGGTCGCATTGGACGGCAAACCGCACCGGTGCGCAACGCGAGCAATCTCTATCCACCTGTCGGCGTCGGCTTTGAGATGAAAGAGGTTCTCGTGCACGCGCTCGCTGAACACCTCCGCCCCGCCGCCGGGCAAACTTTCCACGCCCGCTGCTTTCAGTTCCAGAAAACATTCCTCCAACGGCTTCTTCGCCACGCGCTGAATTTGCGCCCACTCAATCATCGTGAACGCTTTGACGTGCACTTCGGGGCGCTCGTCTTTGATGGCTTTGACGAGGTCAATGTAATACTGGTAAGGCAAGCGCGGGTTGACGCCGCCGACGATATGGATCTCCGTGACCTTCATGTTCTTGAACTGCCGCACCTTCTCGCGCACCTGCTCCACGCTCATCGTGTAACCCGTTGGATCAGTCGGCGGTCGGTAGAACGAGCAGAACTTACAGAACTTGTTGCAGATGTTGGTGTAGTTCAAATGCTGGTTGCGCACCCAGTAAGTCGTGTTACCGTTTTTGCGCTCGCGCACGATATTGGCGAGGTAGCCCACCGCTGTCAGGTCGGCTTGATAAAGTCGCACGCCGTCCTCAAACGACAGCCGCGTGCCGTTGATGACTTTCTCGTAAATGTCCGTCAGTCCCGCGCGTTCCACAAGTCGCTCGACCATAACTCCCTCCCACCCTTGCACCGTTCAGGTTGTTATCCTATCACAACTCGCCCGAACGCACAACCGCGCCGCTTCCCTGGGGGCTGTCTTACATACCACCTATCCCCAAGAACCCTCCCCCGATTCGAATCCTCCCGAGGTCTGGCGATTCTGGCTACGCTCTTAGTGGCGTCTGACGTCGAACTTCAGCATGAGGCGGTTCATACAGAACCGAACTTTTGCGCTTCGCGCTTCTCTCCCTCTCCGCTGCAGGAAAGCGTCATGGCGAGCGGAGCGAAGCCCTCCCCTGCGGCGGGGATGGCTTCGCTCCGCTCGCCATGACGGGCGCACCGGTGTCATTGCGAGGAACGCAGCGGTTGCGAGGAACGAAGCAAAGTAATCCC
>JANWYM010000502.1 GCA_025055355.1 Abditibacteriales bacterium | reverse complement strand
CGTCGGCGGGTCCGCTGCCTTGCAAGACCTCTATCGCTTCCGCGACTTCGAGCGCGTTGCCGATGGCACAGCCGAGCGGTTGGTCCATGTCGGAGATGACGGCGACCGCTCGTCTGCCGGCGCGGTGCGACGTGGCAACGAGAGCGTCGGCGAGTGCCGTCGCAGACTCCACCGTCGGCATGAACGCGCCGTTGCCCGCTTTCACATCGAACACAAAGGCATCCGCGCCGCCCGCGATTTTTTTGCTGAGGATGCTGCTGACGATGAGCGGAATGCTGTCCACCGTCGCCGTCTCGTCGCGCAGCGCGTAAATGCGCTTGTCGGCGGGCGCGAGGTTCTCCGTCGCGCCCGCCAGCGCGATGCCGATGCGCTGCACCTGCTGGACGAATTGTTCCCTGGTGAGGCGGGTGGAGAAACCCGGAATGGACTCCAATTTGTCCACCGTGCCGCCGGTGTGCCCCAGCGCGCGCCCCGTGAACTTGGCGACCGGCACGCCCGCCGCCGCCACGAGCGGGGCAACAATCAGCGTCGTCTTATCGCCGACACCGCCCGTGCTATGCTTGTCCACCTTCACGCCGGGAATCGCGGAGAGGTCCACCACATCGCCCGACGCCACCATCGCCTCCGTCAGAAACCACGTCTCCTCCGCGTTCATCCCCCGCCACATCACCGCCATCAGAAACGCTGCCATCTGCGCCGCTGACACTTTTTGGCACAAAAAACCGTCCACCATGAAGGCGATTTCATCGCGGCTCAGGATTTTGCCCTCGCGTTTTGCTATAATTATGTCATACGCCGTTGGCATGGACATTGTAAACCAATGACCAATTAGATAATCGCACTGGTTTCTACTCTACCAGATGCTCTGTTTCCTGTCAAACGGAACGCGTCGCACGGAGGTTGAGGGTAGCCGAAACTCTTATCAAGCGGAGGTATTGCATGACCGATCAGACGCTTCCAGAAGTTGTCTCTGCCGATGCCGTCCCAGCCTTCGGCGATGAAACAGGGAGGTCCGTCGCGCTCAGGAGGTGCACCTGTGGGCAGGAGAACGACCTGCGGGCGTTGTTTTGCGTCCACTGCGGCGCGGTGTTGCGGCAAAGCGCACAAGCCGCCCCTCCAACCACCCAAGCCCTACCGTGGGGGATAGCGGACGTCGTCATCGTCGGCATCGGGGGGCTGATGTTAAGTTTTATTCCTGTCATCATTGATGCGCTCCTCTCCGGCGGCATCGTGCAAGCGGTTCTCCAGAACAAGTCCGTTGAACTCCCGACCGGTTTCATGCTGCGCTCGGTCATTTTTCAGAACGTTGTGTTAGTCGGGGTTTGCTTCTTCTGGCTGTGGGCGCTGCGGCGGCAGAGCATCACGGCGTTGGGGCTGTGCCGCACGCATTGGAGAACGTGGCTGTGGCAGGGCGTCGGGGCGGGCGTCGTGATTTTCGGCTTGGGCGAACTCATCCCCTACCTCACGCATCACGCCCTGCTTTCTGTCGGCATCAGCAGCGACGACCTCCATCTGTTGGGCGAGCAATCGCCGCAGGTCAAACTCATTGACTCCATCCTGAAATCCTCCGTTCCGATGAAGGTGTTCGCGGTGTTCGTCATCGCCGTCGTCGCGCCGGCTGGCGAGGAGATTTTCTTTCGTGGCTTCGCGTATCAGGGCATCCGCAACCGCCTGGGGGCGAAGTGGGGCGCGGTGCTGTCCAGCCTCGCCTTCGCTGCGCTGCACACCAACCTTCCCGCCTTCGTCGCCTACTTCGTTTTGGGGCTGGTTCTGGTCTGGCTGTTCCAGCGGACGCAATCGCTCACCGCACCCATTCTGGCGCATGGGGTGAACAACTTCATCTCCGTCATGATTTTGCTGATGGCGCGGTAATCACTTGACCGGGGAGGCAAGGTGTGATAAAGTCGCTCAGGGGAAATCCGTGGATTCCGGCGAGAGGGGAATAGGTATGGTAAAGTTCGGTCCTTTCACCTTGACGGAGGAAGAGGTTCACCAGGGGTCAGTCTCCTTAATGGCTGGTTCTCCAGGTTGATTTGATGTTCGAGACGGACGACGGGAAGTTCCACTCCCATAGGTTCGATGAAATGGCAACCCTGGTGCATCGCTCGCGCCGCCGCACTGTGCGCAATCAATTGCAGCCCATGCCCAGCGTGATTGGGCACGACATCCTCAACCATTATACCTTCGTGCAGGAGGCGCGGACTGGACTGGTTCTCCTCACGGACGAAATTCTCAACAGAGATGGGAATGTAGCAGTTTGAGCCGTTTTTTCCCTCCCTCTTTGCGCTGTCAAAAGAAAGGACCCACTCATGGGAAGATTACGCGCGGGCGCGGCGCAGGTCGTCATCACGCCGCCAGTGGGCGTGTGGATGGCGGGCTTCGCGGCGCGTCCTTCGGCATCGCAAGGCATTCACGATGACTTGATGGCGAAAGCCCTCGTGTTGGACGACGGTGCGCAGCGCGTCGCCCTCGTCACCGCTGATTTGCTGGGGCTGGACTTCGATTTGCTGACGCGCTTGAAGGAGCACATCCAGCGTCAGACGGGCATCGCACCTGAAGGCGTGCTGTTCAACGCCTCGCACACGCACGGCGGTCCAATGACCAACACCCTGCGCGGCATGGGCGAGCGTGATGAAGCCTACTGTGACTTGTTGCTGCGGCACATTGTCGGCGCGGTCAAAATGGCAGTGGACCGTTTGCAGGACGCTCGTATCGGCTTCGGCAGCGCGCCGTGCTGCATCGGCTTCAACCGCCGCGAGCGGATTCGGCGCGACGTCGTTCTCGGCCTTGTGAAACGCGGTCCGACGGACACGCGCGTGGACGTGATGCGCGTGGACGCGCTCGACGGTCAACCGCTTGCCGTCGTTTTTCGCCACGCGACGCATCCCGTCGTGCTCGGCGCGGACAACGTTCTCATCACGGCCGACTGGTGTGGTTACGCCGCGCGAACGCTCCCTCACTTTCTCATCACCCAACCACCCAACCACCCAGCGACCCAGCCTGTATGCCTTTTCGTGCAGGGCTGCTGCGGCGACATCAATCCCATCCAACGCGGCTCATTCGAGGCAGCGGCATGGTTGGGGCGCATCGTCGCGGCGGCATCGGCGCAGGCATGGTATCCGATTGAGACCAGAGAGGAAGTCACCCTCAAAACCTCCCTGCGCATTCTGCCGCTGCCGTTGCAAGACCCGCCGAGTGTGGAGGAAGCGGAAAAGCAACTTGAGGCGTATCAGCAACGCGCCGCCGACGCGCCCAAAACCCAGACCAACCCCGGCATGGTGCGCACGTATCAGGATTTAGTCGGCTGGGCGGAGAAGATACTGGAGTTTGCCAAAGAAGGCATCAAACCGCGCACGCAAGATTTTGTTGTTCAAACATTGACCATCGACGACACCGCGATCGTCGGACTCTCGGGCGAGCCGTTCATCGAACTCGCCTGGGACATCGAACGCCGCTCCCCCTGCGCCCGCACGTGGGTGCTGGGCTACACGAACGGCTGCATCGGCTACGTCCCCACCGCCCGCGCCTACGAAGAAGGCGGCTACGAGGTCGTGGACGCCGTGCGCTACTACGGCGATTTGATGATTCGCCCGGAGTCGGCGCAGAGGATTGGTGATGCGGCTGTCGAAATGATGCGTGAAACGTGAAGCGTGATGCG
>JANWYM010000501.1 GCA_025055355.1 Abditibacteriales bacterium | reverse complement strand
ATGCCCTTGAAGATGCAGTGGGGCGAGGGGACGTATTCGTAAGCCAGATACTTACTGAGCGCGGTGGTATCCAGTTCACGAGGGCAGTCGGGATGTTGCAGCAGGGCTTTGACCTCGGAGGCAAACAGGAACTGCTTGCCGGTGTCCACGTAGTAAATCGGCTTTTTGCCCATGCGGTCGCGGGCGAGGAAGAGCGTCTGGTTCTTCGCGTCCCAAATCGCAAACCCAAACATGCCGTTGAGGTGCTGGACGCAGTCGGAGCCATAGTCTTCGTAAAGATGGATGATGGCTTCGGTGTCCGAGTTGGTGCGGAAGACGTGCCCGCGCGCCTCCAGGGGCGGGCGCAGGTCGAGGAAGTTGTAAATCTCGCCGTTGAAGACAATCCAGATTGATTCGTCCTCATTGCACATCGGCTGCCGCCCGCCGCTGAGGTCAATAATCGCCAGACGGCGGAAGCCGAACCCCACCGACACACCCCGCCCATTGCCATCGGCAATGTAATAATTCTCATCGTCCGGTCCCCGATGGCGCATCGCGTTGTTCATCCGCGCCAACACCTCGCGGTCAATCGGACGATGGTATTCGATGATGCCAGAGATGCCACACATGACGGATCAGCAAGTCACTGTCAACGGATTTTGGTAACGGATAGAACGGATTCAGTCGACGTCCACTCCAAAAGTCATCCGTTTAATCCGCTACGAGAACCCCCCGACAATGCCTCCTCGAAGTTCCTCATCTCCCGCACCCAGTAAATCGGCTTGGCTTGCGCCTCGTGGTAGGTGCGGATGATGATTTCCGCCAGCAAGCCCATGAGGATGAAGTTGATGCCCAACGAGAAGAGAAAGACGGCGATAAGAAGGAGCGGGTTCTTGTGCACCCATACCCCTTTGACATACTTGTCGTAGAACGTCACGCCCCCTGCCAGCACACCGCCCGCGCACAGCATCACACCCACGCCGCCGAAGAAGTAAATCGGCTTGGTGGAGTAGTCAGAAAGGAACTTGACGGTCAGTAAGTCCAGCAGCACCTTGAGGGTGCGCTTGAGACCGTATTTGCTCTTGCCGAACTTGCGGGCGTGGTGGGTGACAGGCACTTCAGTAATCCTTGCCCCCATGAGGTTCGCCAACGCCGGGATGAAGCGATGCATCTCACCGTAGAGCCGCGTGCCTTTGAGGATTTCGGCGCGGTAGGCTTTGAGCGAGCAGCCGTAGTCATGCAACTTCACGCCCGTCACCTTGCCGATGAGCCAGTTGGCGATGCGCGAGGGGAACTTGCGCAGTAAGGCTTTATCCTGCCTGTTTTTGCGCCAGCCGCTCACCACGTCATAGCCCTCTTCGATTTTCTGCAGCAGCAGGGGGATGTCGTTCGGGTCGTTCTGTAGGTCGCCGTCCATGGGGATGATAACGCGTCCCTGCGCGTGGTCGAACCCCGCTACCATCGCTGCCGTCTGCCCGAAGTTGCGACGGAACTGGATGACCTTCACCCGCTTGTCCAGGTCGGCGAGGCGGCACAACGCCGCATACGAACCATCGGTGCTGCCGTCGTCTACGAGGATGATTTCGTAAGTCTTCCCTATTTTCTCCAGCGCCGCCGTCAGGGCTTGATACAGATGCGGAATGTTTTCCTCCTCGTTGTAGATGGGAATCACTACGGAGAGGTCCACAGGATAAGCCGACGCGAGCGGAGCGCTGTTGGACGGCGAGGTTGACTTGACTACTTGGAGGTTCGGAAAAGACATCACATGCGCACCTCACTTCTTGAAGCGATACAGCAGCGGCTCTGCGCTGGGGTTGTCCCCGAACACGCGGACGAAAGGACCATCGGGGTCTTCCAGCCAGACTAACTCTTTGAAGGCTTTTCGGTAGGCGGGATTGCTTGCCAGCGCAGCGTTCATATCTTCGACGGACTTCCACGACTCAGGCAGGGAAGACGACCTTCCGCCCACCGCAACCACTTGGACGCCCCGTTGCTGTAACTGTTCGAGCCACTGCTGGCGGTTGTCCGACGCCGCTGGCACATAGACGACTTTTTTGTCCAGTGCTTTACCATAGAAGAGATAACTACATTCGCTATGCACGTAGCCGATGACTTCACTGGAGTCAACGTGGCGCGCGATAAAGCGCGTCACCCCGCCGAATATCTGCCCGCGTTGGTGGTCACGTTTCTGGCGCATGAGAAAGGTAGCACCGGTTACCACAACGGCACTCACGGTCAACAGAAGCACTGTCCGCTTCCTCATTGACCAATAGAGCTGGTCGCGCCGTGACGGTTCCGCGACGGCGTCGCGGGCGACTTTGCCTATCACTCCCCATCCCAACAGTAGGACGACTCCTCCATATAGGAGGTTAGATTCAGTTACAATATCCCACAATCCCAGCAGGCTGCTCACCAGCACGAGGACGGCGAGGACGTGCGTCTGCACTTGCAGCACCGTCGCACCCACGGCGGCGGCGATGCCCAGCGCGGCGAGAAAAGAAAAACCGTAGCGGAAGCCTTGCCCCATCCAAGCCGTGATGGCAGCATCGCTGGGGTTTTTGGCGCTATAAGGCGAACTCCAATAAAGAAACCACGTGCCAAATAGCAGGACGCCGAGGCTGAGGAGGGCAGCACGGTTCACCACCCGCCCGCCCTTGACGAAAGCCCATCCTGCTCCCATCGCCAGGCACCCCATCACGAGAAGAGGAACTCCCAATTGATAGCGGGCTTGCGAGATTAAAATCTTCCAGTGGATCGGGTTGGTCAGTTGGAATAGACTCAGCAGGGTCGTGTTCTGGCGCACCTCGTTTAGGTCTATGGGTCCAGGGAACAACGTTACCGGCCCCAACTGGACCTTGATATAACCCAGCGGATTCCCCATTGTCACCCAGTTTCGGGCATACCAGAAACTGCCCAACAGCAAGAAACCCAGGACGCTGACGGCGATCCACACTGTTTTGCCTGACCGTTGACCATGGACCTTTGACCATTTATCCCCTAATGGTCGGCGCCGCAGCAGCGGTTTGGCTTGGGCGAGGAGGAGCAACGCCGCAAGGAAGAGCCCATAGATGATGCCGGATGTTTTGATGCCTATAAGCATCCCCACCGTCATCAAAAACAGCGCGAGATATGGGAGCGCGTGCGTGCGGTGATAGACAACGATCCAGTAAACTCCCGCCATGAAGAACGCCGTTAGCGGCAGGTCCACGTGCAGGGTGTGGACGTGCTTGACCATCATCGGCACGGCCAACACAAAGGACGTCGCCGCCAGAGCATAAGGCCTTATCGCCCCGGCTTGTAGGCTCAACAGATAGACGGACAGACCCAATACCCCCCAGACCACGAGATTGGGCAGAGTGACCAGGAAATCCTCCCGAAAAGGCATCAAGAAGAGGGCGCATAGTGACTCCCAATTGTAGGGATAAGTGCTTTGAATCGAGTTCGATTCTGGATGATAAAACTGCTCCAGCATCGTGAACGAACCGGTTTGATACCACTTCGCCATAACGGGAAGGTGAAACATCAACGAGTCCCAATCTGTGATGGGACGGGTTGCAACTTTCCACGCGAGCGCCAAGACGACGAAAGCCATCGCCTCTAACATCAGCCTTTCGGCAGAGGTCAGGGGCTGTTGCCACCAATATAGTCCGTCGCGCCCTGACGGTGCCGCGACGGCGTCG
>JANWYM010000500.1 GCA_025055355.1 Abditibacteriales bacterium | reverse complement strand
TACAGAAAGGACGATGCCTCCTTTCCCCTTACTTCCCCTTACTTCCCCTTACTTCCCCCTACTTCCCCTTTCTCATTATGTTCATAGACGAAGCCACCATCTACGTTCAGTCCGGCGCGGGCGGGGACGGGGCGGTGGCGTTTCGGCGGGAGAAATATGTGCCTAAAGGCGGCCCCAGCGGCGGCGACGGGGGCAAGGGCGGCGATGTGATTTTGGTCGCCGACCGCAGCGTCAAGACGCTCATTGACTTCCGCTATCACCCGCACGTCAAAGCCGAACGTGGTCGACACGGCGAAGGCGCACTGCGCAAGGGCGCAGACGGCGCGGATGCGGTGGTTCATGTCCCGCCGGGCACAGTCGTCTACGACGCGGCAACGAACGAACTCCTCGCCGACCTCGTGAACGACGGCGACCGCGTGGTCGTGGCGCGGGGCGGGCGCGGGGGGCGCGGCAACGCCCACTTCGCGTCACCCACCCACCGCGCGCCGAGTTTCGCCGAAAAGGGCGAGCCGGGCACATCGCGCACGCTGAGAATCGTTCTGAAACTCCTCGCCGACGTCGGCGTCATCGGCTTTCCCAACGTAGGCAAGTCTACATTCATCTCCGTCATCTCGGCGGCGCGCCCGAAGATTGCGGATTATCCTTTCACAACCCTCGTGCCGAATCTTGGCACGGTTCAAATCGAGGACTATTCTTTCGTAGTGGCTGACCTGCCCGGCTTGATTGAAGGGGCGCACGCCGGCGCGGGATTAGGGCATCAGTTTTTGAAGCACATCGAGCGCACCCGGCTGCTCGTGCATATCCTCGACATGGCGGGCGTCGAGGGGCGCGACCCGCTGCGCGACTTTCACGCCATCAACGAGGAACTACGACTGTTCAACGAGGAGTTAGCGCGGAAGCCGCAAATCGTCGCCGCCAATAAAATGGACCTCCCCCAAGCCCAAGAGAACCTGAAACGCTGTGCACCGCAGCTGCGGCGGTTGGGCTACGAAGTCTTCCCGATTTCAGCGGCAACAGGACAGGGCGTTCAACCCCTGCTCTACGCGATGGCGCATCGCCTCAAAGAAATGGACACAGGAGAGGCGGCGCCTCCGTGCCAGCCCCAACGCGTCACCGCGCGCGTCATCGAAACACCACTGGAAATCACTCGGTCTGAAGACGGCGACTGGGTCGTGCGCGGCGACCGTGTGGAGAAGTTGATTGCCATGACCAACCTCGACAACGACGAAGCCGTCGCCCGCTTGCAGCGGCGGCTCGACCGTCTGGGCATCTTCCGCGCCCTGCGCGACAAAGGCGTGCAGGAGGGCGACCGCGTGCGGATTGGCGAAGCCGTCTTTACTTTTACGGAGTAGTGTCAGCACCGTGCAGAACATCGTCGTCAAAGTCGGCACCTCGACCCTCACACAGGCGAGCGGGAAGTTGGATACGAATTATATTGCCGCGCTCGTCGGTCAACTAACATGTTTGCACAAAGAAGGCAAGCGCGTCGTGCTGGTCACATCGGGGGCGATTCGCTCTGGGCTGACGGCGTTAGGGCTGACGCGGGCGCGGACGGTGCCAGAAAAACAAGCGGCGGCGGCGGTCGGGCAGAGCCTGTTGATGCATACTTACATCGAACTGTTTCGGCAGCACGGCATCGTCGCCGCGCAGGTGCTGCTCACGCGCGAGGACGTCGCTGACCGCCAACGGTTCCTCAACGCTCGCAACACCTTCCGTCAACTATTCGCCTTCGGCGCGCTGCCCATCGTCAACGAAAACGACACCGTTTCGGTGGAGGAGATTCGCTTCGGCGATAACGACATGCTGGCGGCGTTGGTTGCCATCGTCACGGAAGCTGACGCGGTGATTCTGCTGTCCGATGTGGAGGGGTTTTATCTGCCCGGCGCGAGCCAGCCGCTGGCGGTGGTATCCCGTATCACCCCCGACCTTATGAAAGCCGCTGGCGGCGCGGGCTCCGCCAACAGCACAGGCGGTATGGTCACCAAGTTGGACGCAGCGCGCGTCGCCATGGCGTCGGGCAAACCGCTCATCATCGCGCACGGACGCGAGCCGAACGTCGTGTTGCGCCTCGCGTCGGGCGAGCGCCTCGGCACGCGGTTCGAGCCGCAGCCGCAATCGCTCACCGCCCGCCAGCGCTGGATTGCCTTCGGGCGCAAGCCCAAAGGCGCCCTTGTCGTCAACCCCGGCGCGAAAGAGAAACTCATCGCGCACGGTAAAAGCCTGTTGCCGGTGGGAATTGTCAAAGTGGAGGGGAATTTTGAAGTCGGCGATTTGGTCTCGTTGGTGGACACGCACGGCGTTGAGTTTGCACGCGGCTTGACCAACTACTCCTCTGCTGACACCATGAAAATCATCGGCTTGCGCACTTCGCAAATTGCGAAAGTGTTAGGACACAAGGACTTTGATGAGGTCGTGCATCGGGACAATCTGGTGATTATCGCGTAATGCATAATCCGTAGGTGAACTTTGCCTTTTGCGCATTACGCATTACGCATTACGCATGATGTCTCCGCAGGAACAGGTCGAACAGAAAGCCCGCCAAGCCCGGGAGGCAGCGCGGCAGTTAAGCAAGATTTCGACAGCGGTCAAAAACGCTGCCCTCGAAGCGATGGCGCACGCATTGATAGAGCGACAGGGTTACATTCTGGAGTGCAATCAGGAGGACGTCAAACGCGCCCGCGAGAAGAAACTATCGGAGGCGATGATTGACCGCCTGCTGCTGGACGAGTCGCGTCTTGAGGGAATGGCAAAAGGGCTGCGCGAGGTGGCGGACTTGCCCGACCCGGTGGGGCAAGTTGTCAAAGGCTGGCAGCGCCCGAACGGGTTAAAGATTCAACAGGTGCGCGTGCCGCTGGGCGTCATCGCCTTCATCTACGAATCGCGCCCCAACGTGACGGTAGACGCCGCAGGGCTGTGTTTGAAATCGGGCAACGCGATTATTTTGCGCGGCGGCTCGGAGGCGCTGCGTTCCAACGTCGCCATCACGCATGTCATCACGACGGCGGCAGAAGACGAGGGAATTCCCCCGCACGCCATTCAAGTCATTGACACCCCCGACCGCGCCGCCGTGCAGCATCTGATGACACTGAACCAATACGTGGATGTTCTCATCCCGCGCGGTGGCAAAAGCCTCATTCAAGCGGTGACGGAACACGCCACCATGCCCGTCCTCTATCACGGCGAGGGCATCTGTCACGTCTACGTGGACGACGACGCCGACTTGCCGATGGCGAGCAACATCGTGTTCAACGCCAAGGTTCAGCGCCCCAGCGTGTGCAACGCGATGGAAACGCTGCTGGTCGCGGAGAAGATTGCCCCGACGTTCCTCCCGCTTATCAGCGAACGTTTGATGAACGCCAAGGTCGAACTGCGCGGCGACGAACGCGCCCGCGCCATCGTCCCTGCGATGAAACCCGCTACCGACGAGGACTGGGACACCGAATATCTCGCCCTTATTCTTTCCATCAAAGTCGTCAAAGACGTGGACGAAGCCATTGAACACATCAACCGTCACGGCTCGCAACTGTCCGATGCGATCGTCACCAACAACTTCGCCCACGCGCAGAAGTTCCTGGACGAAGTGGACTCCGCCTCCGTTTACGTCAACGCCTCCACCCGCTTCACCGACGGCGGCGAGTTCGGCTTGGGTGCGGAAATCGGCAT
>JANWYM010000004.1 GCA_025055355.1 Abditibacteriales bacterium | reverse complement strand
ATCCGCCGACTCCTTTCGCGAGCGCTTTGGACCGGATGCCTGTTTCATTCAAACAGACATCACCAACCCCGAAAGCGTTCGCGCCCTGCTCGAAGAGGTCTTACGCCGCTATGGACGTGTGGATATTCTCATCAACAACTGCGGTATTGTGCGCTACGGGAACGTGGTGGAAACCAGCGAGCAGGACTGGGACGACCAAATCAACGTCAACCTTAAGTCCATGTTTCTCTGCGCCAAGTATACGATTCCTGAGATGCTCAAGCGGGGGGGTGGAGCGATTGTCAACTTCGCGTCGGTGCAGAGCCTCGCCTGTCAGCAGCGAGGGGCGGCTTACGCGGCGAGCAAAGCCGCCGTGTTGGGCTTGACGCGCAGCATCGCGCTTGACTTCGCCCCCCAAAAGATCCGCTGCAACGCCGTGCTGCCCGGCAGCATTGACACCCCGATGCTGCGCTGGGCGGCGAGCCGCGTCTCTCCCGAGGACCCCGAAGCCGCAGTGCGCGAGTTTGGCGCGATGCACCCCATTGGGCGCGTCGGCACCCCCGAGGAGGTCGCGGAGGTTGTGCTCTTTCTGTGCAGCCCCCGCGCTTCGTTCGTCACGGGCGCGGGCGTGGTCGTAGACGGCGGATTGTTACTCCCCATTGGCGGATACCGCCCCTAAACCCTATCCCTGCTGCTAAACTGCGAGGGGGAAGAAGATCTCAGCAACGGCGTCACTTTTGTAAACCTACCGTTCCGCCTCGCGCTTGAGTGCCTCCAGCATCTGGTCGCAGTTCGCCTGCACCAACTTCTGCACGACCCTCTTAATCAGCGGACCGATGAGCGGCACGTCGTATTCGTACTCGACGACGAGCGTCATGCGCGTCCCACCGTTGGCAGGTTCAAACCTCCACGTCCCGCGATACACACTGAAATCGCCCTTGAGCTGTGCGAAGGTGCAGGTCTTCGCCGCGTCGTCCCAGTGGTCTTCCTCCGTCCATTTGACCGTGCGGTTGAATTGGCGGATCTTGCCGACCCAGTCCGTCACCGTGCGGCTGCCTGTGCGCTCGACCACCGTGACTTTTTCCACGTCGGGCATGATGTCGGGAAATCGCTCCACGTCCTTCGCCAGAGCGTAAACTTTCTCAACGTCGGCGTTGACGATGATCTCGGAAGTGATCGTTGGCATACTCAAACGTATCGTCACCCCAGAGGACGCGGAGGACGCGCAGAACGAGATTTTATAAAATTAACCCGCGCCGCCGTCACGGCATTCTCGGTTGGAGCGCGACGGACGACATTTTCCGCCCTCTCCGCGTCCTCTGCGGTCAATTAGAGGTCCGCCACTAATGCCATCGTCTGCTGCACCGCTTCACGAAACGCGGCAGCAACGGTGGCGATTTGCTCTTCAGTAATGAGGAGTGGTGGCTCGAAGCGGATGACCTTGGGGTTGTTCAACGTGTAAGCGGCGATGATGTGCCGCTGCGCTAAGCCGGCAATGACCAAGCCGGCGATGTCCTCGTCGGTGAACTCGACGCCGATGAGCAACCCCTTACCGCGCACGGCGGCGATAGCATCCGGGAAGTCGGACTGAACGGCTTGCAGGGCATTCATCAATTGCGCCCCGCGCGTCGCCGCTTTCTCAGGGAAGTTCTCCGTCGTCAGCACCTCCAACGTCGCCACGCCCGCCGCGCAGGCCAGCGGGTTGCCGCCGAAGGTGGACGAGTGCAGCAGGGGGTTGGGTTCCAAACACTTCCAGATGTCCGCCGTCCCCACAATTGCGCCAATCGGCATCACGCCGCCGCCCAACGCTTTGGCGAGGCACATCAGGTCAGGACAGACGCCTTCGTGTTCGACGGCGAACATCTTGCCCGTCCGCGCCAAACCGGTTTGAATTTCGTCAGCAATCAACAACACGCCGCGCTGGCGACAGAGAGATTCGACTTCTCTGAGATAACCGTCCGGCGGCACAATGACGCCCGCCTCGCCCTGAATGGGTTCGAGCAGGACGGCAGCCGTGTCCTCAGTCAGGGCATCGGCGATCGCCTGCGCGTCGCCGAAGGGGACGTGCGTAAAGCCCGGCACCAGCGGCTGAAACGGCTGTTTGTAAACCGCGCGCCCCGACGCGCTCAACGCGCCCAGCGTCTTCCCATGAAAAGCGTTCTGCGCCGCGACGAAATGCGTCCTGCCCGTCGCCAGCCGCGCGATCTTCAACGCGCCTTCAATCGCCTCCGCCCCACTGTTGCAGAAGAAGCAGCACTGCAAAGCCCCCGGCGTGACCTGCGCCAGCCGCTCCGCCAGCCGCGCCTGCGGTTCGTTGAACAGCACGCGCGAGGACAACGGCACTTTGTCCAGTTGCTCTTTCACAGCCGCGACGACGCGCGGATGCCGATGTCCCAGGGTCATCACACCGAACCCGCCCAGACAGTCCAAAAACTCCCGCCCGTGCGCGTCGCGCACGACGCACCCCTCGGCTGCGACCTCCACCGAATCGAACCCCATGAACTGCATCAGCGCCGCCAAGCTGGGGTTGATGTGCTGGCGGTAACACTCCATGACCGCCTGAACGTAAGACGCAACGCTCTGCTCAGGCATCTCCCAAACGGCTTCGTTGACCCGTTGATTCATTGACCCATCAGCCTCCAGCAAAAAGCCTCGACCCCCCGAAGCCCCGAGCCGAAAGTGGGCTTTATGCTACCACGCAGCAGGGAGGAATGTCAAGTCGGGAAACAACCAGGGGCATGGACGATGCTTCCCTCGAAGGTCGTCCTCATCCTCGCCCTCCTCGTACGCGCCGAAGGTTCGGCGGAGCGCTTGGCTCGGCGGGAGCCTCACCCTCCCGGTCGGCGACTTGCCTGCGGCAGGTTTCTGCGTCGGGACATGAACGACGCCCTGTGCATTTGACCGAGCCGCACAGATTTGATATGCTTGAGAGAAGTTGCTGCACGTTACCGCTGATTGAAACGGACGGAGGGTCGGGGGAAGGCATCGCTCATGACTGACATTGTCCTTGAAGCGACGCGCCTGACGAAAAACTACAACTCTTTCCGCGCGCTGGATGGCGTGTCGTTTGTGCTGCGGCGGGGGGAGATTTTGGGCTTGCTGGGTCCCAACGGCGCGGGGAAGACGACGACGCTGCGGATGCTGGTGGACATCATTCGTCCCGATGAGGGTAGCGTGCGTGTCATGGGCAAGCCAATCGAGGAAGCGAAAGACCGCCTCGCCTACCTGCCCGAAGAGCGCGGCTTGTATCCCAAAGGGCGCATCCTTGAGACGCTCGTCTACTTCGCCGAACTCAAAGGCGTCGCGCGCAAAGTCGCCGAGCTCAAGGCGCGAGAGTGGCTGGAGCGCTTGGGCTTGGGGCAACACATCAAATCGCGGGCGGAGCAGTTGTCCAAGGGGATGCAGCAGAAAGTCCAACTCATCGGCGCGCTGCTGCACGACCCGGACATCCTGCTGCTCGACGAACCGTTTTCGGGGCTCGACCCGCTCAACACCCAAATCATCGAAGAGGTGATGAAGGACTTGCGCAAGCAGGGCAAAGCCTTGCTGCTGTCCACGCACCTGATGCATCAAGCCGAAGACCTCTGCGACCGCGTCGTCATGCTCAATCATGGGCGGCTGGTTTTGGAGGGAAGCGTCCTCGAAGTCCGCCAGCGGTTCAGCGACCAATCGCTGTTCGTCGAGGTGGACGAACCGTTAGACGGACTCCACGGCGTCGCCGAGGTCCGCCGGCACGAACGCGGGTGTCGGCTGTTCCTTCAATCTCATGTGACGCCACAGCAGATTTTGGCGGAGTTAGTCCATCGCAACATCACCGTCCGACGGTTTGAAATCTACACGCCGCCGCTGGAAGAAATCTTTATCAAAGTAGCCAGCGGGTCCCTGTCAACGGATTCCAGTAACGGATTGACTTCGGTTGCCCCATGATGTCATCCGCTTCATCCGCTACCAGAATCCGTTGACCATAGACCCTCAACCCATGAGCCGTCTTTTCGTCGTGGCCCGTCACGAATACCTGACCAACGTGCGGCGTTGGGAGTTTTTACTTCTGACCTTTGGGTTTCCGTTTCTCGGTCTTCTCATCGCAGCGTTGGCGGTCATCCCGACGGTGTTTCTGCTCGGCAAGATACCGCAGACGGTGCGCGTCGGCGTCGTGGATGAGACGCGGCGGTTCACGTTCCCCCGAGAGGTCGAAGCGGTCAAGGTGGAGTTGCCGAAGCAATTCGGCAGGACAGCGACGGCTCTTCCTGGGTTTCAGTTCCGTCCGTTTCCCAACGCCGATCAAGCCAAAGCCGCCTTGCGGGCGAAGAAACTGGACGCCTTCCTTGTCATTCCCCGCGATTACGTGGAGAAGGGCATCGTGCATTACTACGTCTGGCAGGAGAAAGAGACGGGTCTCTTCGACGAGAGCGAATTCACAGAGCCGCCGCTGGAGGACATTCTGATTAAGGGATTGCTGAAAGAGCAGGTGACGGAGGAGGTTGTGCGCCGCGTGTTACAGCCGTCCCGTCTGCAATATCACGTCCTCGGTCCGCACAAGCCGAAGAAGAAAAGCGCTCTCCTGAATCAGTTCATCATCCCTTACGCCTTTACGATGATGTTAGTGATGGCGATTTTCGTCTCGTCGGGCTACCTGCTGCGCGGGGTCTCCGACGAAAAGGAAGGGCGGATCGCAGAAATCATCCTGTCGTCTGTGACCGCGCAGGACCTGTTCGTCGGGAAAGTATTGGGCTTGGGAGCGGTGGGGCTGACGCAGGTGGGGGTGTGGCTGGCAATGGGCGGGGCGCCGTTGCTCCTGCTGACCCATATTGCCGATTTTCCCGTGCGGGCGTTGGTGGCTGCGCCGATTCTGTTTCTGCTGGGCTACGCACTTTTTGGCGTTCTGTTTGCAGCGTTGGGGGCGGTGGGCGGCTCGTGGCGCGAGAGCCAGCAACTCAGCGCGTGGATTTCCATGCTGGCGATCGTGCCGCTGGTCTTCATGCCCCTCCTGCTCGACCAGCCCCACGGCGGCTTCAGCGTCGCTCTTTCGCTCTTCCCCTTCACCGCGCCCATCACCCTGATGATACGCCTCGCGCTGACCGACGTGCCGCTCTATCAGATTCTTCTCAGTATCGCGAGCATGGTCATCAGCATCGTTCTCATTGTCAAACTGTGCGTGAAGGTTTTCCGCACGGGGATGCTGATTTACGGCAAACGTCCCGGCGTAAAAGAGTTATGGCGGTGGGTGCGGGAGGCGTGAGCCGTCTGCATTATCTCCCACTCGCGTCGGGTTCCGTTAGTGGTTGAACAAAAACTCCTTAGAGTTCAGCAGCGCCCACATCAAATCCTCCACCGCCGTCTTGCGCGAGGGACGCGCGGCAATCAGACGGAGGGCGTTGCGCTTTTCAGTGTCGGTGGGGAAGCGGCAGAAGGTAGCCAGGTAGAGTTCCTCGATGATGTCACTGTCAGATTTATGGGCGTTGAGCAACTGCGCCACGCGCCCGTTGGGGTCCATGACCTTGCGGTTGATGAGGTCCCCGTTCATCAGGTGCAACGCCTGACTCATGTTGGGTTCGCCCTGCCGCTCGCACTCACAGACGATGTCGCGCAGCGGGCGTCCGAAGGTATCAAGGAAGTAAGACTGCACGCCGGGGTCGGGCAGTTGCATGGCGCGGGTGCCAGCGGGCAAGCCCGGGAACTTCTCCTGCGTGCCCGTCGCGTCGTTGATGGCGTCTAACAGTTGCTCCGCGCTCAGTCGCTTGACGAGGTAGTGCGTGTAAAACATCTCATCAGCCGCGTTTTGCTTGGTGGCGTGGGCGCTGAGTTGATAGACGCGAGAGTTCATGATGACCGACATGAGGTGTTTCACATCGAAGTTGTGCGCGATGAAGTCCTTCGCCAAGGCGTCCAGGAGTTCAGGGTTGGAGGCGGGGTTGGTGGCGCGCATGTCGTCAATCGGCTCCACCAATCCCTTGCCCATGAAGTAAGCCCAGTAGCGATTGACGATGTTGCGGGCGAACATCAGGTTATCCTTGCTGGTCAACCAGTTGGCGAGCGCGGTCAAACGCTGGTCGCCGGGCACGTCCACGACGTCGCCGTCCAGGGGGCGGGGCTTGACGATGTAGTTCCACTTGGGATGTCGCACCTCGCCACTGTCCGCGACGTAAACGACGGTGTCGCCGCCGAACAACCCAAACTCTTGGGTGCCGCGCGTGCGGAGGGTGGCGAAGAACGCTGCCAGCCCGTAGTAATCGTCCTGACTCCACTTCTCAAACGGATGGTGATGACATCTGGCGCATTGCAGCCGCACGCCTAAAAACACCTGGGAGGTCGTCTCCGCCAGATCGGGCGGGTTGGAGGCGACGCGGAAGTAGTTCGCCGGACCGTTGCTGAAGATGCTACCCTGCGCGGTCAACAGTTCGCGGGCGAACTGGTCCATCGGCTTGTTGCGGCGGAAACTCTCGCGCAGCCAGCCGTAAAAACTCCACATGCCGTTCTCGTTCAAGCGGTTGCGGTTGTTGCGCAGCAGGTCGCCCCACTTGACCGTCCAGAAATCCGCATAGGCGCTGGCATGCTCTGGTCCTAAAACCTTAGCGATAAGTCTCTGTCGCTTGTCGGGCGATGGGTCGGCGAGGAACGCCCGCACGGTGGCGGGGTCGGGTAACTTGCCCAGCGTGTCCAAGTAAACGCGACGGATGAACTCACCGTCAGTGCACAGGTCGGACGGCAGCAAGCCCAACTTTTTCCACTTGTCAATGACCAACGCGTCCACGAAGTTGTTTTGCGGCAGGGGGGGATACTTGTCTATCTTTGCATAGGGAACCGCAACGCGACAGACGTTCGCCTGCCCCTGATAGCGCACCATGATAGCGGTGAAGCCCTTGCCCACCGCCGTCACGACGCCGTCGGGGGAGACGGTGGCGATGCCGTCATTGTTGGTGGACAGGAGCGCCTTGTGGGTGACGTCCTCGACGATGCCGCGCTCGTAGGTGGCACGGACGACGAGCCGCTGCGTGTCGTTAAGTGACATCGTGCGCTCGGCGGGGAAGACTTCCAACTTGACGACCTGCGGGTCAGTGGCTTTCGGCCCCGGGCAGCCGGCGGCAATCCACTCGCGCAGCACTTGATATTCATAGGAGTCTTTGTCGAACCGCCGTCCGCCGCCGTGCGGAATTTGCATCGTCGCTTTGCGCAGCAGCAAACTGGCGTCGGGGAGAGCGCGGTTGACGCGCCGCCCTTCGCTCAGGCGCACGATGGCGTTATGGTCAACGTCCGGCTCGTAGCCGAGCAGGCTGATTTTGAACCCGCCCTTGCCATACTGCGCACCGTGACATGCGCCCTGATTGCACCCGGCTTTGGTGAGGATAGGAACAACGTCGTGGGTGAAGTTGATAGGGGGTTTATAGTCTGCTTGCTGAACGGTGAGTTTGGCTTCCGCCGTTTTGTTGCCCGGCACCCAGACCTTGATAACCGTCACGCCATCACCGACAGGGCGGGCGACGTTGGCGGTCATCGTCGCCACCTTCTCGTTAAGCGCGCGGAACTTCGCGGCAGCCGTCAAATCCTTCTGCGAGCCGTCGCTATAATGACCGACGACGACAAACGTTTGCCGCCCGCGCGCACCCATGATGACCGACTCCTGCGGCTCCACCGCAACTGAGACGAGACTGGGGGAAGTGATGCACGAGCGGTTAGATGCGTGGGAACGTTTGGACGCATCCGACCGCACGGGCAGTGCGCTGAACGTCAGAGCCATGATGACAGAGCAGAGGCGACGCACCATGATAAAACCTCATTTTTTTCTCGTTGGAATTTCTGCTCCGTTAGACAGGGAGCGGCGGGAGAAGTTGCGGAATAGGGGCAGGCGCACGGATGTCATGGCGAGCGCGGCGAAGTCATCTCCGCGTCCCTCGCCATGACATCGGGATTTTCGGGGCAAAAAGCCCTGGTGAGCCGCTCCCAAGAGTTTCGGCGGCTTTACCTCTTTCGTCGTGTCGAGTATAATCTACCCCGTCAATGGGGTCGTGATGCTTATGCGTCATCAGCCGACATCCTACGCCTCCACCGCCTACCGCCGCGCGCGGGACTACGTGCCGGAGCGACTGCTGTGGCGCGTGCCGAACGTGGAGATGCTGACGAAGCGGACGCGGGCGCTGCGGGTCGTGCTGCTGCTGGTGTTTCTGAGTTTCGCGGGGCGGTTGTGGTATTTGCAGGTCTACCGTCACGAACACTTCGCCGCCGCCGCGCGCGCCAACCGCGTGCGCCGCGTGCCGCTGCCGCCACCGCGGGGGATTGTTTTCGACCGTCACGGCAAGGTTCTGGCGACGAGTCGCTGCGTGAACAACGTCGCCATTGTGCCTGCTGCGCTGCCCGACGCGCGGCGCGAGGAGGTGCTGAGACGCCTCGCCTTTCTGCTGCGCAAAAGCCCGCAAGAGGTCACGGACATTTTCGATGCCACCCTCGGTCGCCCCTTTGAGCCCGTGACCATCGCAGAGCAGGTGGACATGCCGACCGTCGTGGCGGTGGAAGAGAACCGCCCGCGTTTGCCGGGCGTTCTCATCGTGACGCACATCGCCCGCCATTACGTTCACGGTCGGTTCGCCGCTCACCTGTTGGGGCATATCGGTGAGGTTACGCCGGAGGAGTTAGCGCGACACAAGCGCCGCGACGTGCGCCCTGGCGATGTGGTCGGCAAGGTGGGCGTGGAAAGGCAGTTTGACGCTTACCTCATCGGGGCGCGCGGGAGCGAGTTGGTGGAGGTCGACGCCAGCGGACAGCCCGTGCGCCCCATCGGGCGCGCGCCGCAGAAGCCAGGGCACAGTGTATTTCTCACCATTGACGTGAGGCTGCAGCGCGCCGCCGAAGAGGGGTTAAACGCCGCCCAACGACCGGGCGCGGTGGCGGTCGTGGACGTGCGCAGCGGCGACGTGCTCGCGCTCGCCAGCAAGCCGGACTTTGACCCCAACCAGTTCGGTAACCGCATCCCGGCGGCGCTGTGGCAGGCTCTGATGAAAGACAAACGACGCCCGCTTTACAACCGCGCCATCGCGGGACTGCACCCGCCCGGCTCGACGTTCAAACTCATCACCGCCCTCGCCGGTTTAGAGCGCGGCGCGATTACGCCGAGCACCACCTACGTCTGCCCCGGCGGTTTGCAGGTCGGGCGATACTATAAACGCTGCTGGAAAGCGCACGGCGCGTGCGACCTTTACAAGGCAATTGCAGCGTCGTGCGACGTCTATTTCTATCAGGTCAGCCGCCACGTCGGTCCCGATGCCATCGCCCATGTCGCCCGACGGTTCGGCTTGGGGCAGAAAACGGGCATTGACCTCGCCGGCGAGGCGGCGGGGTTGATTCCCACGCCCGCGTGGAAGAAAAAGCGCTGGCGACAGGAATGGTTCGGCGGCGACACGCTCAACATGGCCATCGGACAGGGCTACGTGCAAGCCACGCCGCTGCAGATGGCATGCATGACGGCAGCCATTGCCAACGGTGGAACGTTCTACCGCCCGCATCTCTTGAAAAAAGTCGTCACCGATAAGGGCAAACTTCTCCTACGCTACGCCCCGCAGGGACGTTCCACGCGCAGCGACTTGCGTTACCTTGACATCGTGCGGCGCGGCATGCGGGATGCGGTCACCGCTCCTGGTGGCACGGCACACGTCATGAACATGCCGCACGTCACTGTCGCGGGGAAAACCGGCTCCGCCGAAGATGCCCGCACCGAGAAACCACACGCCTGGTTCGTCTGCTTCGCCCCTTACACAAATCCCCAAATCGCTCTGTGCGTCATGCTCGAAGCCGCCGGTCACGGCGGGACGGAAGCCGCTCCGATTGCCAGGAAGATTTTGGAGGTGGCGTTTCCCCATGAGGCGGTCGACGGATAGCGGTGACGGATTGAACGGCCCCCCCCTGAATCCGCTACCGAAAATCCGCTGACAACCTGATGCCGTTGGCTGGCATACGATTTGCACCCTCTCTTGGTGCCTGATGCCCCACAACGAACGGGAGAGGAGCGGTCACCATGTCCAAACTGCTCTTGGTGGATGACGATGAGAGCGCGCGATTGACTTTGGCGATTGCGCTACGGCGGCGCGGGTTCGAGGTGGCAACAGCGACGGATGGTTTCGCGGCGATAGAGATGCTGCGACACGAGCGCTTCCCGTGGGTCATCGCCGACGTGCGGATGCCGGGCATGTCCGGGGTAGAACTGGCGAACCAGATTCACCTGCTGGGCGCCGACACGCGCACGGTGCTCATCAGTGCCTATCATAACGACCAGCCGCTGGACGTGTTGGGGGTGGAGGCGTTTCTGGAAAAGCCGATTGACGTGGCGGCTCTGTTGAGAGTGCTGCGCCGGGACAGCGGCTCTGATGCGAAGAGGGAGAGTTTTGCCGCGCCAAGAGGGAACGGGATAGGACCTGTCGAATAGGAAACCGCACTCGACGGGACGGGATGCAGTCGTCCCGTTGAAATACCATTTTCAGGAGGGTCATGTTATGGCGCACACGTTACCGGATTTACCCTATGCTCACGATGCGTTGGAGCCTTACATTGACAAGCAAACCATGGAGATTCATCACGGTAAGCACCATCAAACTTACGTGACGAACCTGAACAATGCGTTGGCAGGCACGGGGTTAGAGGACGTGCCCGTGGATGAACTGATTGCGGACTTGAGCAAAGTCCCCGAAGACCGACGCACCGCCGTCCGCAACAACGGAGGGGGACATTCTAATCACAGCATGTTCTGGAAGATGATGAAGCCCGGCGGGGGCGGGGAGCCGACGGGCGAACTGGCGGACGCCATCAAGGCGGCGTTCGGTGACTTCAATGCGTTCAAGGAGAAGTTCACTCAAGCCGCCACGACGCGCTTCGGCTCCGGCTGGGCGTGGCTTATTGTGGACGAGAACGGCAACCTCGCCATCACCTCTACGCCTAATCAGGACAGCCCGTTGATGAAGGGTGTAGCGGAAGTGACGGGCACCCCCATTCTGGGGCTGGACGTTTGGGAGCACGCCTACTATTTGAAGTATCAGAACCGCCGCCCCGAATACATCGCGGCGTGGTGGAACGTGGTCAACTGGGACGAAGTGGCAGCGCGGTATCAAGCCGCGAAGAAGTAACGTCCAAGGTGAGGGGAAAACAGGAGGGAACGCTTCGGGAGGGCGAGGCTCCTGCCGAGCCAACTCAGTTCGGCGGAGCCGACGGTTCAGCGGGAGCCGCACCCTCCCGGGTGTTGATTTTCATGGGGCGTAACGACTCCTCTCCCTTTACCCAATGGACCAGCTAATCAACTGACTCGCTGACGGGAGGCAGTTCTGCTGGGGTCAGAGGAACTTCATGCTCACCGACAAACCCATTTACTTGGACTACGCCGCCACAACCCCGTTGGACCCGCAAGTGCTGGAGGCGATGCTGCCCTACCTGACGCATGAGTTCGGTAACGCCGCCTCGCGCAACCACCCCTACGGCTGGGCGGCTGAGAAAGCCTTAGACATAGCGCGCGAACAGGTTGCCTCCTACATCGGCGCCAGCCCCCAAGAGATCATCTGGACGAGCGGCGGCACAGAAGCAAACAACCTTGCCCTGAAAGGGATAGCCGAGATATGGCAGGACAAGGGGAATCACATCATCACGCAGGCGACAGAACATAGATCGGTGCTGGACACCTGCAAGGCGTTGGAGCGCAAGGGGTTCAAGGTCACGTATCTACGCGTCGACCCGCAGGGGTGGGTGGACCCCGAGCAAGTGCGGCAAGCCCTCACACCCAAGACCATCCTGATTTCCGTGATGCTGGCGAACAACGAAATCGGCACGATGCAACCCATCGCCGACATCGGCAGCATCGCCAAAGCCAGGGGCGTGTTCTTCCACGTGGATGCCTGTTGGGGCGTGAACTACGTGCCGTTCAACGTGCAGGAGATGGGGATTGACCTCGCCAGTTTCACGGCGCACAAACTCTACGGACCGAAAGGCATCGGCGCGCTTTACGTCCGCAGCCGCAGTCCCCGCGTGCGGCTCGCCCCGCAGATGCACGGCGGCGGTCACGAGCGCGGCATGCGCCACGGCACGGTCAACGTCCCCGGCGTGGTCGGGATGGGCAAGGCGTTTGAGATCGCCGCGCGCGTGAAGGGGGAAGAAGTCGCGCGGCTTTGGAAGTTGGACCGAAAACTGATTGACGGTATAACGAAGTCGCTGGACCTCGTTCACCTGAACGGTCACCCTCAACGGCGCGTGCCGGGGACGGTCAACATCCGTTTCCGATACGTCGAGGGCGAATCGTTCCTGATGTCATGCAGGGATTTAGCGATCGCGTCGGGCGCGGCGTGCACATCGGCGACGCTGGAGCCTTCTCATGTCCTGCGCGCGGTGGGTCAGGCGACGGGCGACGACGCTCTGGCTCATACCTCCATCCGCTTCACGCTCGGACGCTGGACAACAGAAGAAGACGTGGACCGCGCCATCGAACTGACCGTCACGGCCGTCCGCAGACTGCGCGCGCTTTCGCCGCTCTACGAAAGGGCAATAGGGAGTGCTGATCCCCAGCGTGGTAAGTGAGCAGAGCGCGGTTGCGGTCCAGCGGATGGCGCGGACGTTCCTCCTGGGGGTGATCCTCGCTTTGTCCTCTCCACCCGCTCACGCCGCACCTCAACCACCGACCGATTTGAGAGTGGAGAACCTCGTCAACCCCCTCGGCATCGGTGACCTGACGCCGCAGTTTTCATGGTTGCCGCAGGGCGACGTCCAGACGGCTTACCAAATCCTTGTCGCATCGTCGGTCAAAAACCTCAAGGAAGGTAAGGCGGATAAATGGGATTCAGGGAGAGTCCGCAGCGACCGCGTGGCGTTCGTTGTGTATGAGGGTAAGCCGCTGCGGTCACGCGAGATATGCTACTGGAAGGTGCGGACATGGAACGGCAACGGGGAGGCCAGCGGGTGGTCGAAGGTGGCGCGGTTTGAGATGGGACTGCTCTCCAACGACGATTGGAACGTCGCATGGATTTGGCGTGAGAAGAAGGATGAGGCGGAGGATTACGTCTACTTCCGCAGGTCGTTTGCGCTGGAGGACAAGCGCATTGCGCGGGCGCGCGCCTACGTCACGGCGGCGCACCGGCACGAGTTTTACCTCAACGGCAAACTCGTCGGCAAGGGTCCGAACTTCGCCTACCCCGAATACCAGTATTACCAGACGTTTGACATCGCGCCGTTTCTCAAACGCGGACGGGAAAACGTCTTCGGGCTGCTGTGTCATTGGTATGGCGCGGGGCAGGGACGCCCTTACAGCCGTTGGGGGATGCTCTTCAAAGCGATGATTGACTTTGACGACGGCAGTTCCGTCGTCATCGGCAGCGACCGAACGTGGAAAGTGCGACGCGGCGAGTGGATTGTCCCTGAAGGCAGCATCGGGCGGCAGAACTTCCGCAACGGCGAAGGGGTTCCCGCTGAACACATTGATGGACGGTTGCATCCCGTCGGATGGAACACTCCCCTGCTTGCCAAGGAAGGTTGGGGGGAGGTTGCAAACGACGATAACAACCTCCCCCAACCCCGTGCTAAGAGGGAGAGAGTTCGCTGGGAAAACGCTGTTGTCCTCGGCAAGCATCCGACCCCGCCGTTCACGGGGACGCTCCTCGCGCAGCAGACGAGCATCACGGAATACGAAATCGCGCCCGTGCGCGTGAAGAAATTCGGCGACGGTCACCTCGTCGCCGACTTCGGCAAGGTCTATGTGGGGATGCCGAAAATCACGTTTCGTGGTGGGAGGGCGGGGACGGTCGTCAAAATCAAAGTGGACTACCGCCCGCGCCCCGACGGCACGCTGGAAGGGTTCGCGCAAAGCACGCGCTTGGATTACACCTATACGCTGCGCGGCGGGACGGAGACGTTTCGCCCTTACTGGTATCTGGGGTTTCGCTACGTGGAGGTGGAGAACAGTCCACCGCAGTGTGCGATACGGATGATCGTGCGGCACAACGCGATGGACGCAGTGGACGCGGGCAATGACATCAACCGAGAATCGTCGTTTACATGTTCCGACCGCACGCTCAACGCGATATGGGACTTGGCGAAGCGGTCGGTTATGCTCGGCGCCCAAGAGCAGTTCGTGGACACGCCCACCCGCGAACAGGGGCAGTTCGCCTACGATGCCTACCTGACCGCGATGGCGGCGATGAAACTGTTCCGCGAGCGGAACCTGACGCGGCAAGCCTTCCGCGAGTTCGCGCAGTCGCAAATCAAATACCACGCTGACACGGGCAAAATCAACGCCGTCTATCCCAACGGCGACGGCAGGCGCGACATCCCCGACTGGACGCAGAGTTGGATATTCTGGGCGTGGGAGTATTACCTCGAAACGGGCGACGAAGAGTTGATGGCAGAGACCTTTCCCCAACTGGTCAAAGTGGGCACATACGTCAAAAGCACGGAGAACAAGCAAACGGGCTTGGTGGACTTGGGCAACGCCGCGGGCTACGCCAGCGGTATCGTGGACTGGCCGAACCGCTACGGCTATGACCGCGCGACGACGCAGCGGACGGTTATGAGCCTCAACGCCTACCTCGATTACGTCTACCTCGCAAGGCTGGCGAAGGAACTGAATCGCAGCGACGTGGCGGAACGGTTTCAAAAATACGCCGAGGATATCCTCTGTGCGATTCAGCGGCAGTTGTGGGACGAGGAGCAAAAAGCCTACATTGACGGGTTGTATGCCGACGGCTCCAAGAGCCGGCACGCCTCGCAGCAGGCGAACGCGATGATGTTGGCGTTAGGGTTGACGGAGGGCGAGCGCACGCGCGGCGCGATGGCGGCAGTGAAGCGTGCAGGGCATAGCACCTCGCCGCTGCTCATCCGGTTTTTGCTTCGAGCCTACGGCGACCACGATGAGGATGACGCGCTGAGGGAGTGGCTGACCAATCCGCAGGGACACAACTACGCCTACATCCTCGCTGACGGCGGCACGTTCACCTATGAGAACTGGCGCGGGCGGCACGCCGAACGCGAGAACAGTGAGTCGCACCCCTTCGCCGCTTACGGGGCTGTCGTAGCCTTGCAGGAATACGTTCTGGGGGTCAAAACGCTTGCGCCGCAATCGGCGCGCGTCCAAGTTCGCCCACACACACTCCACCTGCGCTACGCGCGCGGCAAAGTTCCGACGCAGCGCGGGCATATCTTTGTCGCGTGGCAACTCCAAGACGGCGCGTTCCGCCTGACCCTTCACCTGCCGTGCAACGTCCGTGCCGATGTTTACGTGCCCCGAGGTCAGTCGGCAGGGACGGCGGTGAAGGTCAATGGCAAGGAACGACAAGGCGAGGCGGCGGGGAATTACATCGTGGTCAGAGAGGTGGGCGCGGGGAAGTGGGTATTGACACGCGGCGAACATAGGCGCAATGCGGCTTAACGCCCCCGCCATTTGCCGCCCGACCGCCCCTGTGCTATAATAGCGGCGATGATTCGCCGCGAGTGGAAGGGACAACTGTTGCTCATCCCGCAAACCGCCCACGCGCAACTGGCGGGAAAGTTAGCGGGGCAGTGGGGGAACGACGAGTTCCTGTCGCCGGAGCCGCGATTGGAGGTGATTCTGGCGACCTCGCAGCACGACAACGGCTGGGAGGCGTGGGAGCGCGCGCCGCAACTCAACCCACGAACGGGGTTGCCTTACCACTTCACTGAAATGCCCATCTCCGAACACCTGCGCATCTGGCGGGACAGCGTGGAGCGCATGAGGAAGCAGAACGCCTACGCCGCGCTGTTGGTGAGTTTACACGGAGCCGCCCTCTATGCCCACGGACTTGACCCTGCCCGCGACTCGCCTGAGGCGCGGGAACAGGTGCGGGAGTTTCTCAACGAGCAACTCAAGGTTCAGCAGGCGTTGCGGTGGGAGTTGGAGCAGGCGTATCCGCCACCTCCGCCGACGGGGCACGGTCTTGAGTCCATCTCCCATCCGGAAGAAGAGGAAGATGAACCCCCGACCCGCCGCGAAGAACTCTATCACCGGTGGATCACCGAGCCGCACGTCAACCTCAACTTTCGTCTGCTGCAAGTGTGGGATTGGTTGAGCCTGCTGTTGTGCTGTTTTCCACTGACCGAGCGCGTGATCCCGCAAGTGCCGCGCCGTGATGACCCCGCTTCATGGGTCGAGATGAAACTGATTCCACGCGGCGAAGACACCTTCACATTAGACCCCTATCCCTTCCGCGCCCCGCAGTTCCGCCTGACGGTAAGCGGGCGACGGCTACCCTTGGGAACGTTCGAAACGCAGGAAAAATTTCTGTCCGCCTACCGCGCCGCCCCGATACAGCAATTGACGTTTGTGGTGCGAGATGGATAGCGGGAACGATTCTCCGCGCCGTCGCGTCTTTATGGGCGAAAAACCCAACGTTGAGAAGGGAGGTGGAGAACTTTGAGAGCCGTCTGGATGGTGATCGGTGTCAGTATCCTGTTAAGCGGAGCCGCGTGGGCGGACCGGCGGGATGGGAGAGTGATCGTTAAGCATCGCCGCCATCACAGGGACGATGTGGTGATTATTAGGGACCGTCCGCGTCACGATGTAATCATCGTCAGAGAGCCAGTGGTGCGGCGGCGGGAGGTGATTGTGACCAGTCCTGTCGTGGTCTCGCCGCCAGTGATTGTAACATCCCCATCGTTTTCGACGACGACCTTCAGCATCGCCGCCCCGGTGCGCATCGGCGATACTGTGGTGGACATAGGCTTTTCGACGACGCGGGTGCATACCAACAGCGTGGTGGTCAGTCCCTTCGGTTCAACCGTGATCAGGTCCCGTTGACGTTAGACGAGCCGCGTGGGGCACGTGGCATCGGTGACAGACGCAAGCCGCTCCGATACCGCGGAGCGGCTTGTTTTTTCTGTCGTCTCCCTCCTGCCTGAAACTTTTGCCTCCTCGTGTCGTCTACCTATCCCAAATCTAAACCGAAAGGATGAGGAACCTTTGTCTTTAGTGCGCGGAGGAATGGGATTGATAGCCCTATCTGTGGTTCTCACCGCCCTTGTTCGACCGACGACTCGCGCCGACGATCACGAGCGGGCGGTCGCGTGGTTGAACGACTTCGAGGAGGCGAAACGGGTGGCGCGGCGGACAGGGAAGCCCATCTTCGTGGTCTTCCGCTGAGAGCGCTGAGGCGACAACGCCGTGTTCGACGAACAGTTGGTTCGTCCTGACCCAGAACTTTACGGTTTGATTCAGCAGTTCGTCCCCGTGCGCATTGTCAACATGAGCGGGGTGGACGTCAGCCTGTTTCAGTTCGACTACGACCTGACAATGGCGATAATGTTCCTCAACGCCGATGAGCAGGTCTACAGCCGCTACGGGGGACGGGACCATCAATCGGCGGAAAAGCGCATCTCAATGAACGGCCTGAAGAACACCATGCGCGCCGTGCTTGCGTGGCATAAAAGTAGAAGCGGGGCGTCTCTGCCTGCTCGCCCGCGCCAGAAAATGACGCCTGAAGACATCATAGGGATTTCTCCCCTGCCCCAGGGGAGTTCCAACTGTATCCACTGTCATCAGGTCAACGAGTTTCAGTGGCGAGCGCAGAAACGGCAGGGGACGTTCAACCCAGAGTCGCTCTGGGGCGTGCCGTTGCCGGAGAACGTGGGCTTGACAATGGACGTGGACCACGGCAACCGCGTCGTCGCCGTCGCGCCCGGCTCGGCCGCCGACAAGGCGGGGATTCAGGCGGGGGATGTGTTAGAAGTCGTCAACGGCGTGCCGACGCTGTCGCAAGCCGACGTGCAGTGGGGGCTGCACCGCGCGCCGTCCGAGGGACGTTTCGCCGTCCAGTTGCGCCGCGACGGACAGGAGCAGACGGTGACCCTGCAGGTGGCGCGAGGGTGGCGGCGGACGAATAACATCTGGCGGGCGTCGGTGCGGCGGCAGTAGCGCGATGGATTTGCCCCGCTGAGGAACCTTGACAGGGCATCTGCCGTCTAAGGATTGAACTTATCGGTCTCATATCCTGTAAGCGGATCACACTAAAGAAGGGAGGCGGTCGTCATGGCAACCAAAGCCAAGGTCAAAGCCAAAAGGAAGCTGGATTTGAAGCACTTTGAGGCGCTGCTCAAACGCGAGCGAGAACGGCTCTTGGAAGAGCGCGAGCGCATCAAACGCCGCACCGAGTTTGTGGAGGGAGCGGTGCCGGACGAGTCGTGGGAATCCGAGGAAGATTCCGCCGACCTGTCGGCGAGCATGCTCGAGAAGGAGATTGCTCTCTCCGTCGAAGACGACCTCGAGGAGATGATAGAGGCTGTGGATAAAGCCCTCGTCAAAATCAGGGATAAGACCTACGGCGTCTGCGACATCTGCGGAGGCGACATTGCGGTAGCTCGGCTGGAAGCCATTCCGTGGGCGACCTTGTGCGTCAACTGCAAAAGCCTCGTCGAGTCCATCGGCTAACGGGCAGCCACACTCAACAAAAATGCCCCGACCGCGCGTCGGGGCATTTTTGTTGAGCGAATGGCTCGCAGACCGGTGCGCTCTTCTATGTCGTAGACTTCAGCCCGGTGTTGGCAGTCACGAAAATGTTGCGAATTTTCCCGCCTAACACGGTCAGAATGCCGATGACCACCAGCGCGATGAGCGCGACCAGCAGTCCGTACTCCACTAACGTCTGACCCTCTTCATCGTGAACGAACTCTTTGATCTTGATCATTATGTTGTCACCCCCTCCCTATCAGGAATCAGAGGACTGATGGCGGACACCTCCCGAGACAGCCTCCATTGCATCGCCACGTCCTCCCCTTATCAGGCGCGCGGTTCAAAGGGAAGAACCTTTCCTCCTCCCATGACCGCGCGGAACGATGGGAGGGAAGACGTGCGCCAGATGCGCACACAGTTCCTCCCGGCTCTTTTAGCCTCATACAACGCTTGGTCCGCTCTTTCGAGCAGTTGGTCCATGCCTGCCTGTAGAGCGCGGCGCTCCATCTCGGAGGTTTCCCACAGAGTGAGTAGGGCAGAGCCAGATGTATCGGCAACGCCAATCGCAATCGTCACAGGATGGCTCAACTGTAGAGAGGTTGCGACCCTCTCTTCAACTATCTGGCGCAGACGTTCTGCCACGCCATAAGCATCATCGGCACGGACCTCGGGAAGAATAAGAGCGAATTCTCCTCCGTCATAGCGGTAGACCGTGTCGGACGCGCGCAGGTGCGAGCGCAAAACGTGCGCGACCTCGCACAAAACCTGGTCACCTGTTTGATGTCCCCAACGGCGATTGATGTCCTTAAGATGGTCCACGTCCACCAGGAGTAACGAAAGCGCATTCCCGTAGCGCTGACAGCGTTCGACCTCGGCTTGGAGTTGGCGCAAGAAATGATAGCGGTTGAAAACCCCCGTGAGTGAGTCGGTGATTGTGAGCCGACGAATCACCTGCTGCTCGTCCGCTACCTTGCCGACGACGAGGGCGATAAAGTAAAAGAACAACGCATACAGCAAGCCAGAAGATAGGGTCGCTACGGAACGCTGCCAAGTGATGACGATGAATACGCCTGTCGAAAACGTCGCACCGATCAGCCCGCCCAGATGACCCCAACCGGCAGCGGCAATGACGATGCCGACATAGTAGAGGCTTAGGATGTAATCCTGCGCTCCCAGCGTAGCATGCATCATGGCGGTGCCAACCTGAAGCCCCACCACCGCCAACAACACCAGGACGCGCAACCGCACGCTGTTCATTAACGTGTTGCCTTGTTGGGCTCTGCTGAGGGTCGGAGTCCAAGAGCCTATCCGAAAACTATCCCCTCCTTATCAAGGAGGAGGTTGGGGATGTCAACATAACGCCGAGAACCCCCTGTGGTCTCCCTGGCGAAGGAGGACAGTGAGGTTTTCGGATAGGCTCCAAGAGACGACCCCCAAAAAGTCGCCCACGATGCAACGTAGCCCGTGACGCCGTCGTGGGGCTTTCTCACCGCTCCGCTCGCCACGACAGGCATGAGAGAGCTTTAGGTTTAGTAAAAAGTTTAAGCCCACTGTATGCTCTGCCTGTTGCGCGAAGAATACAGTGGGCTTCCCCCAGATGCCCCGTGCTTTTCGGCAACCAGGCTGTCCCCGAGGGACCCTTGGCTTTGCGCCCTCCGATTGCTCGGAGTTTGCCTTTATCGAAGCACCTCTATTCGGTTCTGATGGGTTATACCATACGCCCCATCGGTTTGGCAAGGCGCGATAAAAAAGTTCTTGGCGCTCAGGAGTGCTGGAGTCCCAGGAGGGGGATGCTCTGGTGGAGCCGACGGTTCGGCTTGGCTCGGCAGGAGCCTCGCCCTCCTTCCCTATCACTTTTTAAGGCTCAGAGTCCCTCCGAAAACCTTGCTTTTCCCCTTCGTTAGGGGGACAGTAAGGGGTCGTTGGCTTGCTTTGAACCTCCCCCAACCCCTCCTTGCTAAGGAGGGGAGTCAACCGCCCCCAACCCCTCCTTGGCAAGGAGGGGAGTCAACCGCCCCCAACCCCTCCTTGCTAAGGAGGGGAGTCAATCTCCCCTGACCTCTCCTTGGCAAGGAGGGGAGTGACCTCCTCTAACCCCTCCTTATCAAGGGGGAAAGTTTTCGGAGAGGCTTCAAGATTTGACCGCCTGCCGACGCAGGGTCGGCGCGGGGCAAGCACGTTGTGATTGACGGAAGTGGGGGTGCAATACGTGATAGGCGGCGGGGAAGGAACGTTGACAGGTCAGCGATGTTCCAGTATAATGAAGGCGTCGTTGGTCATCAACGCTGCGACCCGCGCCGGAGGAGGGGTCACGCGATGCGATCGCTGCTGGAAGCCATCGGCAGCAGCGCACTCTCTTTTTATCGTTTTAATGTCGAACTCATCCTGCTGGTCTGTGAGTCCATCGGCTTCATCCTGACGCGCAACGTGAACCTGCGTCAGACGCTCTTCCAGATGGCAGAGATCGGCGTCAACTCGCTGCCGATTGTGATGCTGACGGTGGGGTTCAGCGGGATGGTGCTGGCGTTTTACACATCAGCGGAAGGGATGCGGTTGGGGGCGACCCAATACGTCGGCGGGTTGGTCGCGCTGACGATGTTCCGCGAACTGGGTCCCGTCATCACCGCGGTTGTCGTGGCAGCGCGCGCGGGGTCGGCGATGGCGGCGGAGTTGGGTTCGATGGTGGTCACGGAGCAGGTGGACGCTCTCAAAGCGATGGCGACCAGCCCAGTTGAATATCTCGTCGTCCCGCGCGTGCTGGCGTCGCTGGTCATGATGCCCTTACTGGGACTGTTCGGCGACGTGGTCGGTGTCGCCGGGGGATACTTCGTGGCGGTGCAGGTGGGCGTGCCGTCCAGCAGTTACATTGAGTCAGTGCGGCGGCTGGCGACGCTGCAGGACCTGTTTTTGGGGTTGACGAAAATGGTGCCTTTCGCCCTGATTGTCTCGTTGGTCAGTTGCCATCAGGGGCTGGCGACGCGCGGCGGGGCGCAGGGCGTGGGACGCATGACGACGAGCGCGGTCGTCCTTTCCGTCGTGATGATTTACGCCGCTGACTTCTTACTCTCGCTGGTGCTGCCCTTGCCATGAACAACGTCGTTACGTTACCACGTTCAAACGTTCAAACAGTCGCTATCGAACTGCGCGGGGTGTGGTATCGGGTCAATGGGCGGAATATCTTGCGCGAGGTTGACCTGACGGTGGAGCGGGGGACGACGACTGCCATCATGGGGCTGTCGGGGTCGGGTAAAACCACGACGCTGCGGCTGATGATGGGGCTGGTCCGACCGACGCAGGGACGGGTGTTCGTCAACGGTCAGGACATTACGGGCTTGAACGAAAACGACCTGAACCAGATTCGCAAGCGCATGGGGCTGGTGTTTCAATACGGCGCGTTGTTTGACTCGTTGACCGTCTGGGAGAACGTCGCCTTCGGGCTGCTGCGCGAGCGGTGGTTGTCCCACGCCGAGATTGACCGCATCGTGAAGGAGAAATTAGAGGCTGTGGGCTTAGGGCAGCCGGGGGTGGAGCGGCTGCTGCCCGCTGAACTGAGCGGCGGCATGAAAAAGCGCGTCAGCCTGGCGCGGGCGCTGGCGTTTAATCCGGACATCATCCTTTACGATGAGCCGACGACGGGATTGGACCCGATTACCACGAACGTGGTGAACGACCTCATCGTGCGCATGAGAGACCGTTTCAACGTCACGTCAGTGGTGGTGTCGCACGACGTGGAGAGCATGTTCCGCATTGCCGATCGCATTGTGATGATTCACGAAGGGAAGGTCATCATCGTCGGAACGCCCGATGAAATTCGGAACACGACTGATCCCATCGTGCGCCAGTTTATTCATGGAGACACCGAGGGACCGATTACGGTGTAAAAAAATCGGGAGGGTGAGGCTCCCGCCGAGCCAAGCGCTCCTGCCGAACCCGTTCGGCTCCGCCGGAGCGTCGCCCTTCCAGGGGCGCGGTGTGAAGAGGTGATGAAGTCATGTTAATCAGCCGCGAAGCGCGAGTGGGCATCGTTGTCGGGCTGGGGATTCTCACGCTGGTCATAGTGGTGTTGTTCTTTCGCCACGTGCGGTCAAGCGTGCGGGAGTATGAAGTCACCGTCATTGTCGACGACGCAGGGGGCATTCTGGAAGGCGCGGACGTTCTCTTCGCGGGCGTGCGCGTCGGCAGAGTCAAGAACGTCGTGCCGGATTTGGAGTATCAGGGCGCCAAACTGACGTTGGGCATTGACAGCAAATACCCGCTTTACAGCGACTACCAGTTCGCCGTGCGCTCTGGCGCGCTGTTGGGCGAACGATACGTTGTAATCACTCCGCCTGCCGACGAGATGAGGAAGCGCGTGCGGGAGGCGCAGGAACGCGCCCAGAAGGGGGCAAGGCAGCGCGTTCGGCTGGGACCCGACTTCAAACTACCCATCGAGGGTCGCGGCCCGTCCAGCGTCGAAGAGCTCATCCCGAAAACGCAGGCGCTGATGGACCACTTCGACGCCTTGATGAGCGATTTCAGCGAACTGGTCAACGAGGTGCGGCTGCTGGCGAAGGACTTACGCGGCTCCGCCTCCGCTCTGCGGCACGTCGTCGCCGACCCCCAGACACAGCAAGCGATGAAAGGCATAGTTCTCAATCTCTATCAAACCTCCGCCGCCATCAAGCGCGTCGCGTCCAGCCCGCAGATTCAAGGCACGCTGGCTAACGTCAACCGCGCCACGCAGTCGCTGGAGCAGATGACGAAGAGCGCCAACCGGTTGGTCAAGCGTACCGATGAGGTCATGCTCGAGGTCAAGGACATGGTGGGATTTTTCAAGGACGTGGCGAAAACTAATCGGGAGAACCTGGACCAGACCATCGCTGCCTTGCCGGAGATGATGAAGGATCTGAAAGAGACCACCGCTGAGATTAAGCGCGTCGCGCAGGCGGTGGGCAGTCAGGAGAACCTGGACCAGATCAACGCGGCTTTGAAATCCATCAGACAGGCGACGGAGAACATCACGCATATCACCGAAGACGTGCGCCAACTCGTTGCCGACGAAAAGATGCGCAACGATGTCAAACAGATAGTTTCCACTTTGAATGAAGCGACGCAGTCTGCTAAAAAAACCGTTGAGAACCTGGAGGCGACCAGCGCCAGCCTGCGCGACCTTGCCACCGATGCGGAGTTCCAAAACGACCTGAAGGAGACGCTCAAGGAGATGAAGAAAACCGTCGCCACCGCGGGCGACGCGCTCCAAGAGGGCAGGCAAACTCTCGCCCAAGGGCAACAAGTTCTCGCGCGCGTCAACAGGATCCTGGGCGGCGGCAGGGGAACGGAGGAGCATAACGCCTCCGCAGGGAAAGGCACGAGCGGTAAAAAGCCCGCGTCCAGCACGAAGGTTTTCGGCACGACGGTTGAGCCGCGCCTGAGTTTCTGGCAGACGCCTGCCTCGCGCCGTTACGTGGGCGATGTGGAATGCTGGATTGCGCCGGATCGTAAGAGGGGCTTTTTGTTGGGCGTGCACGATCTGACGGTCTCGGACAAGTTCACCGCGCAATACGTGCCCGCGCTGGGCGCGAACAGCCACGCTCGCTTGGGCGTTTATCGCGGGCGGTTAGGCGTGGGCTTCGACGTCACCGAGGGCAAGGCGCGGTTGTCGTTGAACGCTTACGACCCCAACAACCTCACCGGCAACGTCTGGATAGGCTACCGCCTATTCCGCAACTGGGAACTGATGCTTGGCGTTGAAGGGCTGAGGCAACATCCGCAGCAGGTGGGGGTGGGGTTGAGGATGACAAAATAGGAGCCCGCGACGCCGTCGCGGAAGTAACGGGTGATGCGTGACGAGGGCATTCACGTATCACCGCCGATGTTTTGGAGGTTTTCGTGAAAGTTATCCTGACCGACGATGTAGCGAAGTTAGGCGCCAAGAACACGATCGTAGAAGTGTCGGATGGTTACGCGCGGAACTTTCTGATCCCGCGTGGTTTGGCGATACCGGCGACGAAAGGTGCGGTGCGTGGGTTGGAGAAACAGCGCGGCGCGATGGAACGCCGCCAGGAACGGCTGAAAAAGCAGGCGGGGAATGTGGCTGAGCGCCTGGCCCAGACGCCGCTACGCGTCACTGCCCGCGTGGGCGAAACCGGGCGCCTGTTCGGCTCGGTCACGACACAACTCCTCGCTGCCGCGTTGAAAGAACAGTTCGGGGTGGAGGTGGACCGCCACCGCATCGAATTAACCGAACCCATTAAGACGGTCGGCACATATACCGTCACGGTGCTTCTGCCAGGCAACGTGCACGCCAAGGTGACGGTCGAGGTCGTGCCAGAAGGCGAAGTTCTCACGGACGCAGAAACGGCAGCAACGGCATAGGCAACTGTCAACGGATTTCCGTAACGGATGAAGCGGATGACCTCGTGGGAGATAATCCGTCGCATCCGCTCCAAGAAGCCGTTGATGGTGAGCCATTATGTATCGAGTATGGCAACCTCAGGTCCTGTCATTCCCTTTCCCCGCAGCGGTGGAGACAGCGGCGACAGCGTCAAGGTGATTCCGCAGAGTCTGGAGGCGGAGCAGTCCACCTTGGGCGCGATGCTTTTAGACCGCGATGCCATTGCGCTCGCAGCGGAGCGGCTGAAGCCCGAAGACTTCTACCGCGAGGGGCATCGCCAGATCTTTGCCGCCATCCTTCACTTGTTCGACCGAGGCGACCCCGCCGACATCGTGACCGTCACCAACGAACTACGGCGGCGGGGGCAGTTGGACACCACCGGGGGCGCACCCTACTTGATGACGCTGATGGAGAACTGCCCGGCAGCCGCCAACGTCGAGCAATACGCCGCTATCGTCGAAGAGAAAGCCATTTTGCGCGGATTGCTCGCCGCCGCCGACCAGGTGCAAGGCTGGGTCTATGAAGGCGGTGAGAACATCGAAGCGCTGATTGACCGCGCCGAACAAGCCATCTTCAAAGTCGGTCAGCGGCGGCTCACCGGCGACTTCGCCGAACTCAAAGCCCTCCTGCACGACGCGTTCGAGCAGATCGAGATGCAGTTCAAACACAAGGGACGCGCCACCGGCATCCCGACTGGGTTCGATGACCTCGACCGCCTGACGTCGGGCTTACAGCCGTCGGACCTCATCATCGTCGCCGCCAGACCCAGCATGGGCAAAACGAGCCTCTGTTTGGGTATCGGTCACCACGTCGCCGTGCATGAAAAAATGCCCGTCGCCATTTTCAGCCTGGAAATGAGCAAGTCGCAACTCGTGCAGCGGCTTATCTGCGCGGAGGCGCGGGTCAACTCGCAGAAGTTCCGCAGCGGCTATCTGGATGATAACGACTGGCACAAAATCGCCGGGGCTGTGGAGCGGCTCTATGACGCGCCGATTTTCATTGACGATACCCCCGCGATTTCCACCTTCGAGATGCGCGCCAAAGCACGGCGGCTCAAAGCCGAACTTGGCACGCTGGGTTTGATCATCGTGGACTACCTCCAATTAGTGCGCACATCGGGACGCTCCGAAAACCGCGTGCAGGAGGTGTCGGAAATCGCCCGCTCGCTCAAAAGTCTGGCGCGGGAGTTGAACGTGCCGCTGATTGCGCTCTCGCAACTGTCGCGCGCCGTGGAGCAGCGTGAGGACAAACGACCACAGCTGTCTGACCTGCGCGAGTCCGGTAGTATAGAAGCCGAAGCGGACCTCGTTCTGTTCATCCACCGCGAAGCCTACTACCGTCAGGGGCGGCACAAAGAGGATAAAGCAGGAGACACCAAAACCGACGCCGATGACCGCCTCGCGGAAATCATCGTCGGCAAGCAGCGCAACGGTCCAACGGGGACAATCAAACTCGTCTTCCTCTCGGAGTATGCCAAGTTCGAGAGTCTGGCGCAGATGTAGAGTAACCAGTGACCAGTCACCAGTAAACGACAGACCCCAACTCAGAACTCTTGTCACGGGTGACTGGTGACCGGTCACTGGTCACTGGCCACCGGTCACTGAACGACATGCGCGTCTTGGTCGTCGGCTCCGGCGGGCGCGAGCACGCTCTGGTGTGGAGCCTTGCCCGCAGCCCGCAAGTTAAGAAAATTTACTGTGCCCCTGGCAACGCGGGCATCGCCCAACAGGCGGAGTGCATCTCTCTCGCGGCAGAGGACATCAGCGCACTCCGCCATTTTGCGCAGGAGCAACACATAGACCTTACGGTGGTCGGTCCCGAAGCCCCCCTTGCGGCGGGCATCGTGGACGAGTTTGAGCGGCACGGTCTGCGCATTTTCGGCCCGCGCCAGAACGCCGCTGCTATCGAGAGCAGCAAGGTGTTCTGTAAGTCCTTCCTCGCCCAACATGACATTCCAACGGCGCGTTTCGCGGTGTTCGCTGACCCTGAGGCGGCGAAGGCATACGTCCGCGCCCAGGGCGCGCCCATCGTCGTCAAAGCCGACGGACTCGCCGCCGGCAAGGGCGTCATCGTCGCGCAGACGGTAGAAGAAGCGTGCAATGCGATTGACCGCATCATGACGCGGAGAGAGTTTGGTGAAGCGGGCAGCCGCGTCGTCGTCGAGGAGTGTTTGACGGGGCAGGAATGTTCGCTCATCGCCTGCACCGACGGTGTGACCGTTGTGCCGATGGTGCCCGCGCAGGATTACAAGCGCGTCTTCGATTGCGATGAAGGACCGAACACGGGGGGCATGGGCTGTTACTCGCCCGTTCCCGCCCTGACCGATGAACTTTATGAAACGGTCGTCGAGAAGATTCTCAAGCCGACGGTGGCAGCGCTGGCAGCCGAGGGCAGACCCTACAAGGGCGCGCTCTACGCGGGTCTGATGCTGACCGAAGAGGGGCCGAAGGTGTTGGAGTTCAACTGCCGCTTCGGCGACCCCGAAACGCAGGTCATCCTTCCCCGTCTGCAATCGGATTTGGTGGACATTCTCCACGCCGTCATTGACGGGCGGTTAAGCGCAGTTCAGCCGCAGTGGTCAAGTCGGACGGCGGTGTGCGTCGTCATGGCTTCGGGCGGCTACCCGGGCAGTTACGAACGCGGCAAAGAAATTCGCGGCTTGGACGCAGTGGCGCAGATGCAAGATGTCCTCGTCTTCCACGCTGGCACCACAAGTCGTGAGGGAAAAATCCTCACCAACGGCGGGCGCGTGCTGGGCGTCACCGCGCTGGGCGACGGCTTCGCTGATACGATAGCGAAGGCTTATGAAGCCGTGTGCCGGATTCACTTCGACGGGGCGCATTACCGGCGGGACATCGGAAGGCGCGCGCTGGGCGAGGGTTGATCCAGACGAAGGCTTGGGCGGCGTGAAAGTCGGTGAGGGCTAATGCCTTTTTTCAAACTCTTACAAATCCTACTCGTCCTCGGCGTTGCCATGTTCGCAGCGCGGATGTGGTGGCGGGCGCGGTTCACATCGCGCGCGAATCTGTGGGGCGGTGGCGCGGTGGCGCTGACCGTTGTTTGTGGCGTGTTGTTGTTCACGCCGCTCAAGTGGCTGGCGGGTTTGGTGTTTGTT
>JANWYM010000049.1:2603-14057 GCA_025055355.1 Abditibacteriales bacterium | reverse complement strand
CCCGGCGGCAAGTGAAACGACCAGCCGTAAACCTGCGCCACGTCCAGAAAGTGCGCGAACGCTAACGACGTGCCTAACAAGCAGACCGGCTCTTGCATCCCGCGCAACCGCTGCGCCAGTTCGCGGACTTGCAGTTGTCCTGCGCGCACAAAGTAATCGCTGCCCGCCGCGCCGAACTCCGTCAGCACGTCCCCCAGCATGAATGCTAAAGAGGAGTGCGGTAGTTCCTCTGGCGACGGCATCAACACCAAGATCGGCAGTCGCGCGGCTGAAAACGGACTGCGTATTTCGGGCAGCAAGTGTTTGGCAAACCAGCCGCGTATCGCAGCGCGGTAGAGCCGCAGGTCGAACAGGAAGTGCCGGCTGCGCGTGCCCGCGCCCTGCGTCGTGCCGCTGGAAACGAACACGCGCGCCGCCCGCTCAATCGGCTCGCACGCAAGGTCAACATATTTGAACGCCAGCGTCGGCACAGCGGGAATTTGCTTCCAATGCGTCACCGTCTCCGGCGTCGCCCGACGGCTTACGCACAGCCGGCGATACGGCGCGTTCCGTTCAAACTGATAGGCAAACACCCGCAGCGCCAGGTCATCGAAATCGCCTGCGCCATGAAGGATGAAGTTTAGGACTTGGTCTATTAACGATCCCGATGTGTTCATAGTGACCATCTCTTCTCATCTCAATGATACCAAGAAGGGAGCCAATCGGCAATGTCCGACGTAGAGCGGCAGCGCTTGAGATACCGCCAGATGGAGGAAAAGTTCGGCGCGCCAACGCGCCCCCTATGGGAATCGTTCGCCATCTGTGGTATAAACCTTTGATAATCACACGCCAAGAGGACGTTGCCCATGGACGGCTCCGAGAGGGGGTGAATCTATGGGGCAATGCCTGCTGAACGATGAGGACGGGCAGACGTTGATTGAGTATGGTCTGTTCCTGGCGTTCGTAGCTATGCTGGTGGTGGCGGTTCTGACGGTCATCGGGGGCAAAGTGCGCGACATGTATGTGAGCGTGAACAGCAGATTGAAGAGCACCGCGTAGCCACGCGGTTTGCTTACGGTGTCTGTAAAGGTTTCGTCGCCTGTGGTATAAATGCAACGCGCGGGCGACGCACACTCACGAGATTGATTCCGAAGGGAGGTGACGGCATGTTGCAACGCCTGATGGTGGAAGAAGAAGGGCAGACGCTGGTGGAATATGGTCTGTTGGTCGCGTTGATTGCGCTGGTGGTGATTTCCATCTTGACCGTTCTGGGCAGAAAAGTGCGCGACGTTTACGTCAGAGTGAACACCGGTCTGAAGAGCACCACGTAGTCATCGCGTGAGGCTACGTCAGGCGTGTTGCCCGGAGGTCTGAGGGACGAAACGTCGCGGTGTGGTCAAAGATGACTGCCACGTATGAAGGAGCCGCGCGACGTCGTCTTCACCGAAGCAGGGAAGCATGAGAGTGCGTCTCTTATCGGTTTCAGCCCGTCCCGTCCGTTGGGGCGGGCTGTGTTTCATGCGCACGTTCGCGTGAGTCCTGACCCCTGAACCCGGTCTCTTCTCATCATGGACGCAGTGCCGCTGCGACAACCCAAGTGGCTGTTGCCGCTCGCTTTTTTTCCTCCGCTCATTTTGTATCTGGCAACGACGTCACCGACGCTGACCTACGGCGGAGATTGTGGCGAACTCATCGCCGCTTCTTACGTGCTGGGCAACGCCCATCCGACAGGATACCCGCTTTATCTTCTGCTGGGCAAACTCTTCAGTTTTCTGCCCGTCGGTGAAGTCGCGTTCCGCTACAACCTCTTTTCTGTCCTTTGCGCGGCCGGCGCGGTGACGGCGTTAGCATGCGCCGTCTTTCGCCTAACCCGCGATGCCTTCGCCGCCTTGGTCGGCGCGTGGTCGCTCGCGTGCGCCTACGTCTTCTGGACGCAAGCCATCATCGCGGAAGTTTACGCGTTGTCCGCCCTGCTCATCGCCCTGCTCATCTTGACGGTTATCATTTTCATTCAGACCGAAGACTCACGCTGGCTGGGCGCAGCGGCGTTCACGTTCGGGTTGGGACTGACCAATCACTTGCCCATCCTCTTCGTCGGCGCACCATTAGGAGCCTATTGCGTGTGGACGTATGCGCGTAGGGGAAATATCCGCCGAACGCGCGCATACGCGCAAACCTTGCTCCTCTTTCTCCTGCCCCTCACGCTCTACCTCTACCTCCCGCTGCGGGCGCAGGCGAACCCACCGATGAACTGGGGCAACCCGGCGACGTGGAGCGCGTTCTGGGCGCACGTCAGCGGCAAACTATATCAGCCGCACGTCTTCGCGACGCCGCTGGTCATGCTGCCGCACCGCTTGCTCGCGCTGGGCGGCTTGATGGCGCTGCAATTTCTGCTGACGTTCCCCCTCGGATTGTTGGGTGGCGGGCGGCTGTTGCGACAGGGCTGGGGTATGGTTCTCATATTGGGCGCGCTGCTCGACGTTGCCGTTTACATCAGCTACGACGTGTTGGACCTGTGGAATTTCTTCTTTCCCGTTTACGTCACCTTTGGGTTGTGTGTGGGGCTCGGAGCCGCTGCGCTGCGCGAGTGGGCGCGGCGGTTCTTCACCTCCCTCGCAGGCCCCGCGATGGTGCTCATCACGTTGTCGCTGCTGCTCTTCCCTGCGCTCCAGGTGTGGGCAGCGTATCCGCGCGTCAATCTGCGCGGCAACCGCCGCGCCTACGAAGACGCCCGCGCTTTGCTGGCAGCGACCGCGCCCAATAGCACCCTGTTCATCAAGGGTGATGAGTCGCTGTTCGGGTTGTGGTATCTGCAAAACGTTGAAGGCATGGGGAATGACCGCAAAATCTTCTACGGGCAGGACCTGATGCGCGAGTGGCAACAGGGAACGCTTCATCGTCGCATCGCCGCCGCTTTGCAACGAGGGCGCGTGTTCCTCAACTTCTACGACGCCCATCTCGCCCGACGTTATTACCTACGCCCACGCGGTGCCGCCTGCGAGGTGCTGCCCCTATCACAACAACCGCCACCGCGTCGCATCGCCATGCCTACGGGCAAACCCGTTCACCGCGACCGTCACGGCACGCTCTGGAGCGCGGCGCTCTCGCAGACCACGATTAAACGCGGTAACCTGCTCACTCTCACGACGCGCTGGCAATGGCACACAACGACAGTAAACGGCGGGAACAACAAAATTCAAATTCTCTTCGCCCACGTCGGGCTGGGCGAGGACGCCCCAAAAGAAAACCGTGAACTGTCCAGCGCGCTGGCTATCAATCGGCAATTTCTGTCGTGGCGCGACGAACGCCCGCTCCGCGGAGATGCATCCGGTGTGTGGGAGGAGTCATTTCCCCTTGAAATCCGTGACGATTCCATGATCGGCACATTCCGCCTCTTCGCCCGCCTGACCCGCAACGGGCACGCATCCCCCTGGAAACAAGTCGGCGTGTTGACGATAGTTGATAAGTAAAACCATCGTAGATGGAGCGGAGAATGCTATGCCGTTACAACTTATTGTGCTGGATACCATTTTGACCGTCGCCTTGCTCATCGTCATCTACACGGACGCGCGGCACGGCAAAATTTACAACTGGGTGACGTTCCCCACCATCGGCTTAGGCATCGGCATCAACGCCGCGCTGGGGCATTGGGACGGACTTAAGTTGAGCCTGCTCGGCTTGCTCGCGGGATTGGGCATTCAGTTCTTGCCGTGGCAGATGGGGCTGGCGAAAGCGGGCGACGTGAAATTGCTGGCGGCGGTGGGGGCGCTCAAAGGCTGGCACTTTCTGCTGTTCGGCTTCCTCTATGGCGCAGCAATCCACGGCTTGATTGCCATCCCCTATCTCGCCGCGCGCGGCTTCCTGCGCCCCGCACTCCGCAACATGTTTGTTTTCCTCTACAGCAAGGCGCTCTTCAGCCCGAGCGCCTCCCTGATGCCCGCCAGCAAGATCTACATGCCTTGGGGGATTGGGCTCTCGTTAGGGTTTCTGCTGGCGATGGTGTTAGAACTCGTGTGGGGACGGGTGTGGTGGGGTTGACACGTTGGCACGTTGGAACGTTGGCACGTTAGCATGTTGGAACGTTAGCACGTTGAACCTGCCAACGTGTTAACCTGTCAACGTGCTAACGTGCCAACGTGCCAACGAACCAATTGACCACCGCTGTTTTATGTCACCGCATAACTCTGAATCGTCGTGGATTCCTGCAGAATCTCGCGGTAATTCGGCTGCTCCTCAGCGGTTAGACTCATCAAGCGGCGCAGGCTGGGGTGCATCCCCGGATGGACTTCTACGGAAGCCGTCACCGCGTCGCCTGCGCCGGCTTTGGGCGCCTGCTTGAGCAACTCGTCAATCGAGTGATACGCGTTCCGAACCCCTTGGGAATTGTGCAACCGGGCATCCCATTGCAGCGTGGCGATGGTGAAGCCTGCGACGTAATACCACGTGTAGAACCCTGGCTGGAGCGATTGCGCGGCTGCCGCTACCTGAGCGGCGGCATCGCGTCCCTTGCCCGCTCGGATCGCCGCTGCCGCTGCGTCGAGATACTTTCCGGCGGCCTCGCCGCCCACGACATGCTCAATGTTGCGCCCCGTCGCCGTGACGTTCTCTCTGAGCCACATGATGGAGCCCGTGGCGAGGCTCTGCAAATACTGGTTCTGGGCGGCGGTCTCCGACAGGTAAATCAGGTTCGCCATCATCGCACCCCGCGCAAACCAGCGCTCATGCTGCGCCCGCCCGGCGTGGAAAATCGTCAGCGGGTAGCGCACGTGCACCATGCCACGCTCCACCTCCTGCCCAAAAGACACCGCCTCAGACACCCTCGCCTGCGCCGCGCTCCGCCGCGCCGACCTGATGAGTTCCGCCAGCCCGTGCTGTATCAGGTCCTTCTCCGCTGCGCTCACGCGCGCAGCCCCTGCCACCACCGACCACAACGCTAATCCAACGCCGAACCAACCTGTTGTTCTCAACATTCCCTCTATTCCTCCTTTACCCTGTAACGTTGTGCAACTGCGTTTGTGGGGTTCGTTATAACATATTCGGGGGCGTCCTGTCAATCCCGAGCGCCATTTTGCGGGGATTGTCTTATTGTCCCTTGCATCCGTTGGGGAGACATGCTAAGATACTTGGCGTGAAACGTGAAGCCTGAGAGGATAGGTCTGGATGCTTGTGCTTGTCATCAACGCAGGAAGTTCCTCCATCAAGTTTCAACTGTTTAACATGGAGGACGAGTCCTGTCAGGTGCGGGGCTTAGTTGACCGCATCCATTCATCCGAAAGTTACCTCAGTTACACGGTGACGAACCAAGGACAGTTGGGAAAACCGCTGGGCGCGGTAGACTACTATCAGGCGCTTGAGCGTATCGTCGCCTCTCTCACGGAGCCAACGGCGGGCGTGCTACACGACGTGACTGAGATCAGCGCCGTAGGGCATCGGGTCGTGCACGGCGGCGAGGAGTTCGTGGCGTCCACGCTCATCACCGACGAGGTCGAAAAAGCCATCGAACGCTGCGCGGAACTGGCACCGCTGCACAACCCACCGAATCTCATGGGCATCCGCGCCAGCCGCCGACTCTTGCCCGACATCCCGCAGGTCGCGGTGTTTGACACCGCGTTCCATCAGACGCTCCCAGAACACGCCTTCTGTTACGCCATCCCCTACGAACTCTACCGTCAACTCGGCGTGCGGCGCTACGGCTTTCACGGGACTTCCTTTCGTTACGTCTGCGGGCGCGTGGCGGAGTTGATGGGGCAACCGCTTGCGTCCCTCAACCTCGTTGCCTGTCATCTCGGCAATGGGTGCAGCATCGCCGCCGTGCGCGAGGGCAAGTGCATTGACACCAGCATGGGGCTGACGCCGCTGGAAGGGCTGGTCATGGGCACGCGCGCAGGCGACATTGACCCCGCCCTACCCGCGTTTCTGACGGAGAAGCTGGGCATCAATCTCTCCGAGGCGATGGACTTGCTCAACCGTCGCAGTGGACTGTTGGGGTTGTCAGGGTTGAGTAGCGACGTGCGTGACCTCGAACGTGCCATGTCCCAAGGAGACCACAGGGCGCAATTGGCGCTGAAGGTTTACGGCTACCGCGTGCGCAAATACATCGGCGCGTATGCCGCCGCTTTGGGCGGATTGGACGCGGTGGTCTTCACCGGCGGCGTGGGGGAGAACTCGGCGTGGGTGCGGGCCGAGGCGTGCACTGGACTGGAGTTTCTCGGCTTGGTTTTGGACGCTCAACGCAACCGGCAGGGCGACCCCGAACGCTTCATTCACGCCGCGGGGGCGCGGGTGCAGGTGTGGATTGTCCCCACTAATGAGGAGTTGATGATTGCCCGCGACACTGCGCAGATTGCCCGGCGCCATCACCATTAGGGAGTTAGTTTATGCCGATTCATTGGCGCCGCGACGAATGAAAATCGTTCTCGTCCGCGTCATCGGTTGTTTATGAGGTTCGAGAACGACGACGAGGACGATTTTCAGAGGAGTTGCTCATGTCTCAACCGGGACACCGCGCCGCATGAAAATGTCGTTGCGAGCGCAGCGAAGCCATCCCCGCCGCTGCAGTCGTCTCCTCCGCAGGGGATGGCTTCGCTGCGCTCGCCATGACAGGTATTTTCAAGGGAGGTCACTCTATCGCATGTTTATCAACGCTTTCATCGAGCGTGCGCGGCAGCAGCCCAAGCGCATCGCGTTTCCCGAAGCGACCGAAGAGCGCGTGCTGCGGGCGGCACACCTCGTCGCGCAGGAACGCATCGCACAACCGCTTCTGGTCGGAGACCCACTGCAAATTCGTGCCGCTCTGGAGGCGCTCAATATCTCCGATGTCCCTTTCGAAATCGTAGACATCAACCGCGTGCCTGATGGGTATGTGCGGCACTACGTAGAAAAGCGCGACGCTAAGGAAGGCGTCGCTCGGCGCCTGTTCAGTCGTCCCCTCTACTACGCGGCGGCGATGGTCGCTGCGGGCGACGCGGACGGCATGGTCGCTGGGGCAGTGAACCTCACAGCGGCGGTAGTCAAGGCGGCGCATCTCGTCATCGGCTTGGCGCCGGGGTTTTCTATTCCATCGAGTATTTTTATCATGCATCTACCCGGCTCGCCCTACGGAGAAGCGGGGACGTTGATTTACGCCGACGCCGGTGTGAACGCCGACCCGACAGCGGAGGAACTCGCCGAAATCGCCCTCGCCTCCGCCCGCACCGCTCAGACGCTGCTCGGCTGGCAGCCCCGCGTCGCCTTGCTGTCGTATTCCACCAAGGGCAGCGCAGCGCACGCGCTGGTGGATAAAGTCGCCCAAGCCACGCGCCGTGCCCGCGAGCGCGCCCCGGAACTTTTAATTGATGGGGAACTGCAGGCAGACACCGCGTTAGTCGAGCGCGTCGCTCGACGGAAACTGAAAGAACCCAGCCCCGTCGCCGGACGCGCTAACGTCCTGATCTTCCCCGACCTCAACGCCGGGAACATTGCCTACAAACTGACCCAATATCTGGCGGGCGCGGAAGCCTACGGTCCGATTTTGCAAGGGTTCGCCCGACCGGTGAACGACCTCTCGCGCGGCGCGAGCGTCGAGGACATCGTGGGCGTCACTGCGATTACAGCGGTGCAAGCGCAAAACGAACCTTAGCCGGTTGGCAGGTTGAAACGTTGAAACCTCAACCTTTACGTTTTGCCCTTTCCTGCGAGAATGCCTGTCATGGGGAGCAGAGCGAAGCAATCCCCGTCGGGTGAGAACGTCATTGCGAGCGCAGCGAAGCAATCCCCGCCGCTTGCAACGACAAAGGAGTTATTCATACCGATTCATCGGCGTCACGCCGCAGGAAAATCGTCCTCGTCGTTGTTTGTCAGAAACGTCCGACGACGAGGACGACGACGATTTTCAGAGGAGCCTGTATGAAACTTTGTATCTTTGAAGACGCTTGGGACACCCTGTTCCCTCTGACCTACACGCGGGCAACGTTTGAGTTGCGATGCGGTTACGTGAGTTTGTTGGAACGTATTCTGCGCAACTATCCGTCCACGCCCTGGTGCGTTTTCGCGCGGGACTACTTGGCGGGCGTGTTGAAGAACCGTGTGAGCGCACCCGTCAATGACCCCGCGCAACTCAAGGCGGACACGGTGCTGTTCATCAACGGTCGCTGGCTGATGCAGGCGGGGGAACTCCCACTCGAGGGACCTGAAGTGGTCGGTGTGCAAGGACAGGACGTTCTTTATGTTCGTGCGATGGCGGAGACGTTGGACAAGTGCGCCGCCGACTCGTTCGACACACTGCTGAACAATCTGAAGCGAACGCTGCCTCACGTGGAGATGAAAGCGACGCTCATCGGGTATCCGTGGCACCTGATTCAGCAGAACCCCGAGGCGATGAAAGCCGACTTCGCTGCCCAGAACCAGACGGGAATTCACGGCATCTGCTCCAAGCACGCGGCGGTGTGGCCCGAGGACGAAGGAACGGACAAAATCTACGTCGCCCCCCGCGCGCAGATTCATCCCTTCGTGGCGTTGGATGTCACGCACGGTCCGATTTACATTGACGAGGGAGCGATCGTCTACCCCCACACCCGCATCGAAGGACCGGCTTACATCGGGAAGGACACCCACATCGTAGGGGGAAAAATTCGGGAGGGGTGCTCGATTGGTCCGATGTGCCGCGTCGGTGGCGAGGTCGAAGAGTCCATCATTCACGGCTATTCCAACAAATATCATGACGGTTTTCTCGGGCACGCTTACGTGGGGGAGTGGGTCAACCTCGGCGCGCTGACGACCAACAGCGACCTGAAAAATGACTACGGCACGGTGGAGGTGTATGTGCAAGGCAAGCCGGTGGATTCGGGCGACACCAAAGTCGGCGCGTTTATCGGCGACCACACCAAAACCGGCATCGGCTGCCTGTTCACCACCGGCACGGTCGTCGGCGTGATGAGCCTTCTTATTTCCGACGGCCAACCCTTTCCCAAAACGATCCCTTCCTTCTGCTGGTTCTTTCGGGGGCGCGTCAGCCGCGGGCGGGGTTTGAAGCCGCTCATTGAGACCGCCCGCATCGCTATGGGACGGCGCAAGGTGATGCTGACGGAGGCGGACGTCGCCCTGTTCGAGACGCTTTATCAAATCACCAAGCCCGAACGCGACGAGGCGATCAAACGGGGGCGGGAGAGAAGGGATTGACGGGAGCGGCAACAGGATAAAAAAGCGGGCGAGTTCCCCCGAACTCGCCCGTCAGTGGTGAGAGTAACGGATCACTTAGCGACCCTGCCCCGGCGGTCCGGTGGGCACGCCAGGGGGCATGCCAACAGCCCCAGGACCTGTTGGGATAGTGCCTGTGCGTCCCGCGCCTCGCCGTCTGAATTCCTCTTGCACTTCGGGGGGAATAGTGGGTCCCGTCCCTGAAACCTCCCGTCGTTGTCCAGTCGAACGCCAGACGAAGAATCCTGCGACAATCGCCACAATGACAATGACAATTGCCGCAGCCAGAGGACTGACCGACTGTTTCATGACGACATCTCCTTTCTGCTACTGACAGCAGCTCTGTGTAACCCAGTGAGTCGCTGGGATGGTGGCGCACTTGCGTCCCCAACTCATGAACTTGACGTGCCCGTCGAAGTAGAGAATATTGTAGCCGTTCTTATGGTTGCTATTGCTGTTGGGAGGTCTGGCGTCGCCGCCGTCCCAACCGAACATCCCCCACTCGCTAAAGAGGATGCGCTGGGCGACCAAGTCTGAGCGCACGTCGGGAGCCATGGATGACAAGTTCGGACCGCACAAAGGTGGCGCGAACCCACTGCCAGGCGTGTTCCAAATCCAGTTGGGAAACCAGTGGTAAGACTGGTTGCCATTAGCGATATTTGAAGCCGACGCCTGCTTGAACGGGTCAGCGGGACAGAACCATATCTGGTTGTTCTTGATGTAGGGTCCCATCTGGATGTGCATCAAAATGCGGTAGAACTGATGCCCGTAACGACAGCCCGAGGTCGGTGGTCCGCCGCCAATCGGCAAGCCGACCCAGCCGTTGGGCGGGTTGGTGAAGCAGTCGTTCCACCCGAGGTTTTGGTCGGGAACATTGGGGTTGACTTCCCAGTTCCGAGGACCATTGTAACTCCCCATCGGCGCTTGCTCGTCGTAATCCTGTGCATACATGAGAAACGCCAAACCTATCTGCTTCAGGTTGCTGGTGCAACTTGCCACCCGCGCGTTCTCCCGCGCCTGCGCAAACACGGGCATCAACATCGCGGCTAAGATGGCGATGATGGCGATGACCACCAACAACTCAATCAAGGTGAAACCCTGTCGCTTCATGTTCAACACTCCTTCTTTTATGTCAATTTCAATTCATAAGTGCGGAGCCAAAACGTCCGCAGCGGCTGCTGCCGGACTCCGCGGTCAGCAGCGCTGGCACAGCATCTCCTGTTTTGGGGATTGTCTTTTGGATTCACCTCCTTAGAGCCTATCCGAAAACCTTGCTATCTCCCTTGAATAGGAGGACCACAGGGGTTGGTGGCTGGCTTTGGACCTCCCCCGACCCCTCCTTGGTAAGGAAGGGAGAGTTTGCGGATAGGCTCTTAGCGCAGGGCGGCGGCGTGACGCTCGGCGCGGCGAATGTGCAGCGGCACGGGGAGCGTGGTGCAGCCCGTCGGTATCGTGCCGGCTTCCAGAGCGTCCACCAACGTCTTCACCGCCTGTTCCCCCCATGCGCACGAAATTGGGATTGGTCGTCGGAAACGGCGGATGAAAGTACAACGCCTCCGGGCGGTTGTCGAATCCGAAGACCGTCACTTACTCAGGCACGTGTATCCCGCGCAGTTCTAACTCTTCAATCAGCCGCATGGCAACGATGCCCTCGACCGCAATGATTGCCGTGGGCAGGTTGCCATGACACCAGACGTCAAGGGCTTCGCGCACGTCGGGTTCCGCGAAGTCCACGTATTGCACCCACTCCGGCTTGGGCGTGATGCGCGCCTCTTTGAGAGCGCGATCGTAGCCTTCCCGTCGCGCGCGCGGCGCGGTCGACGCCCTGCAAAAACCGCTGTATCATCCTCGCCCCAGCACGACAACCCCGAGTTAATGGGTCAATCTGAAAATTGGTCAAACCAATTTGGATTGCCCCTATTTTAGCAGGCGAGGGGTTTTTTTGTCAAGTGGAGGAACCAATTTTAATGTGGCGGATGGGTCTCAATGCCCCATGAGCAGTTCGCCCCCGTAAATGCCCTGGATGAACGGCGTGAAGACGCTGCCGAAGAGGAGCGTAACAGCAGCGCCGATGACGAGGTAGGGCCCGAAGGGGATGTAGTCCTTGCTACCTTTGCGTTTAAGGAGCATGAGGAGGACGCCCATAAACGCACCCAGAACGATGGAGAGCAGAAAAAAGGTGAAGATGTGCCAGCCGAAGCCGAGGTTGGCGCCCACGGCAGCGGCTAACTTGACGTCGCCTAATCCCATAGCCTCTTTTTTGAAGGCAAGGTGTCCGAGGTGCGCGACGGCGTAGAGAAA
>JANWYM010000049.1:0-2593 GCA_025055355.1 Abditibacteriales bacterium | reverse complement strand
CACTCACGATGAGACCCAGAATCGAGGTCGGAACGGGAACCACAGCCCATCCGCCGAGGGGAACAGACACGGGCTGGTGCAGGTGCGTGACGTAGAGGTGATAAAAGTCCACCATCAAGCCGACGGCAGCAATGAGCAGCGGGAGTTCGTCGGGGATAATGTAGTAGTCTAAATCCACGAAGAACACAACGATCAGGGCGGCGATGAGAACAAGGGCTTGAGCAGCAAAAAGGACGTCGGGGCTGCGCCAGACCGCCAGCGCGAACGCGAGTCCCGTCAGGCATTCCACTCCGAAATACCGCCAACTGATGGGCTGCCCGCAGTAGCGACACCGCGCCCCCAGCAAAACTTGGCTGAGGAGCGGAATCAAATCAAACCAACGCAGGCGGGTGCGACACTTGGGGCAGTGTGACGGGGGGGCGATGACGGACTCCTCGTGCGGCAGGCGGTAGATGCAGACGTTGAGGAAACTGCCGACGACGGTGCCGAAGAGGAAGGCGAGAAAGACCACTGACCACAGGACCACGCGACCACGCGACCACAGGACCACGCGACCACAGGACAACGGACAAGTGGTCAGCGGTCCTGTGGTCCTGTGGTCCTGTAGTCAGTGGTCAGTGGTTTGAGGATCTGTCGTTCGTTTATTGGCTCAACTGGCTGATAATCGAAATCAGCGGCAGAAACATGGCGATGACGATGAAGCCAACGATGAAGCCGAGGAACACAATCATCATCGGCTCGATGGCGGACGCCAGACTTTGCAGTTGGGCGTCCACTTCCGACTCGTAGTAGTCCGCCACTTTGCCGAGCATGTTGTCAAGCGTCCCCGTTTCCTCACCGATGGCAATCATCTGCACGACCATGGGCGGGAACAGTTTGCTCTTTTCCAGCGGGTCACCGATGCGTTCGCCCTCGCGGATGCTGGCGCGCGATTCCATGATGGCGTCGGCGACGATGTCGTTGTTGACCGCACCCGCCGTGGTTTCCATCGCCTGGAGGATGGGAACGCCTGAGGTCAGCAAGGTGCTCAGGGTGCGGGCGAACCGCGCGATGGCGAGGTTGTGGTTGAGTTTACCGAACACGGGGAACTTCAGCTTCATCCAGTCCCAGATGCGCTTGCCCCACTTGGTGCGAATGAAGGCGCGGAAGAGGATGTAGGCAACGATGGGCGCGACGACCAGCGTAATGACCCCCTGTTTGGAGCGCATGAAGTTGCTCACGTCCATGAGAAACTGGGTCATGGCGGGCATGTCCACCTTGAACTCCTTGAAAATCTCCATGAACTTGGGGAGGATGAAGATGACCAAGCCGTTGACGATGAGGAGGGCGACAATGAACACGATGATGGGGTAGGTCATCGCCGACTTGATTTTGCGCCGCATTTCCACGATTTTCTCCAGGAACTGCGAGAGGCGCTCCATCGTTTCGTCCAGCACGCCGCCGACCTCGCCCGCCCGCACCAGACCGATGAAGAGGTTGTCGAACACGCGAGGATGTTTCGCCATGGACTTGGAGAGCATTTCGCCCGCTTCGACGTCGGTCTGGAGTTCGCGGATAATCTGCCTCATGCGAGCGCTGGGCGTCTGCTGCTCCAACACGGCGAGGCAGCGCACCAACGACACGCCTGCGTTAATCATCGTGGCAAACTGGCGGCAAAACAGCGCGAGGTGGTGCAGTTTCACCTTCTGAAAGGTGGTCAGGAAGCCTTTCCTCTGTCCCGGTTTAGCCACCGATTCACGCCTAATTTCGGTCACGAAGTAGCCCGACTCGCGCAGCCGCTTCTGCAAGTTGCGCTCGTTGTCCGCCTCCGCCCGTCCGCGGTGGATTCTGCCCGCCGCATCACGCGCAACATAAGCAAAGGTTGGCATAGCAATCCCTCACAACAAGTTGATGGGTTCAGGGGGTTCACCGGCTCATGAACTGCATGAACTCATGAACCCATGAACTCTATCGGTTCGCCATCCCGCCCGGTCCCTCCGGTCGGGTGGTAATCATCTTCTTCAACTCCTCTTGGTTGTGGCAGCGGTTCATGGCTTCTTCGTAGGTGATGAGACCTTTCTGGTAGGCATCGCGCAGGGCTTGGTCCATCGTCTGCATCCCCACGTTCCCGCTGGTTTGAATGATGGAGGTCATCTGGTGCGCCTTGTTTTCGCGGATGAGGTTACGGATGGCGGGGGTAGCGACCATGACCTCGACAATAGCGACGCGCCCGGGCACACCAGCGCGCGGGAGGAGTTGCTGCGCCAGAATCGCCACCAAGTTGTTGGACAACATGACGCGGATCTGCTCCTGCTGCTCCGGCGGAAAGACGTCCACCATGCGGTCCACGCTCTCGGCGGCGCTGTTGGTGTGCAGGGTCGCCAGCACCAAGTGCCCCGTTTCAGCGGCGGTGATGGCGATGCGCATGGTCTCGAGGTCGCGCATCTCCCCGACCAGAATCACGTCGGGGTCTTCGCGCAGGGCGGAGCGCAGCGCCGCCGGGAAACTCTTGGTGTCCTGCCCCAACTCGCGCTGGTTGATGATGGAGCGCTTATGCGTGTGTAGGTATTCAATGGGGTCTTCCACCGTAATGATATGCTTGGCGAACTCCGTG
>JANWYM010000499.1 GCA_025055355.1 Abditibacteriales bacterium | reverse complement strand
TGTCATGGCACCTCTAAATCTATGGTAGCGATGAGGTTAAGGTTGAACGGTCTGATGTTGTCTCTCTTCCTCATATACATCACCTCCATCTCCTTCGATGGCTTCATGCTTAATGAGCAGCTATCCCCTTTTTTTCTGTCTCATTTTGTCTGACCGCTGAGAAGTGGTCTTCTGAGTCCTCTTATATCGTGAGGCACGAGCGCGTTGCTTGTCCGCTGTCGGGTTAACTTCGATTGCTTGTTCTCCCGCCGCCTGCTCCCTGCCCTGTCCCCTCTGCTCTTCGAGGCGCGCGATCACCGCCTGCGCGATGAGGTCGATCTTCTCCCGCTCCTCGATCTTGCGCACCACCGCCCCGGCGACCTTCTCTATCAGGCTGTCTAACAGGTCGTCACTGGGCATAACTCGCTCCCCCGGTGACCTCTATTGTAACCATTTTTTTTTTTTTTTTGTCAAGGGGTCCGGAAAAAAAATTTTTCTTGCGGCGTCAGCGGCTGCCCGTCCCGCCGCCCGCCCTTCCCCCAGGAAGTGGACGAGACTCCAAAATAGGCAATTCATCCGTGCTTCTTTTGCGCCTCGCCAGGTCTTTCACCCTCTTCCCCTCTGTCTGGCGTGATGGGCTAACCAAATATAGTTATAGACCGGTCCCATCCACTGAACAAAATGTAAAGACGAACCCTCGCCGCTGGGCACGATGAAGATGCACTGCACCCACGCAAAAGGAAAACATTCCATCTCAGCCCCCCGTTGCTCGACTTCAGTGGGAGGTAGGAGGCAAAACAGCCCATATCGCTCCAACGCGAAGTTCTTTTGCACCACCGTCAGTTGAGGGTAGGGCTTGAGGGCGGGCGAGAGGACATCTTCTGGGGTAAAGGGGGCTAAAGCGTTCTCAGGGGCGGGCAGGAGCGCGGCAATCAGACGCCGATAGAACGGATAGAGGCGGGCGCACTCAGAGGCGTCGCGGTGCAGGCGGTGGACGTTCAGCGTCGCGCCAGAATATTCCCAAAAGAGCAGTCCGCCCACCTGGCGCAATTCCGTGTGGGTGACGACCTGCGCCAGCGCCAGAACCTTCGCAACTTGCCAACGACCTCGCGAGAGGACGACGGGTATCTCCCTCACCCGCCGTGAGAGAATCAACTCTGTGCCCTGCCACCACGGCTGCATCTGACGGTGCAGTTGGGCGAGGGTATAAGGGGCTGTCGCCTTCAAGGTGAGGATGGGAGAGTCGCCGAGAAGAGCCTGCGCCGCGCCCACGCGCAGGCGAACGTCCGACGCGCGCCCTGCGCGGCGGGCGGCAGACACCGCCCCCTCCCGCCACTCAAACAGCCCCTCTGGCGCAGCGCGGGAGAGTTCTTCCCCCCGCCAGAACAGCACCGCCCCCGCGCGCAGCACGCACCGCAGTTGCCCTTGCGTCAGCAGACGGGTTCGGTCCTCGGTGGAGATGCCGCCTGACGGCGCTAACGCACGACCCAGCACCGACCGCTGCCGCTCGGACAAAGTCGCTATCGGCAGGGTCTGGCCGACGGCGAGGGTGGCTAATTGCACGTCTTCCAACCCCGCGAGAAACTCAAACAGGGGGGAGGGGAAACCGCCAGCGGCAGCGGCGGCTTTTTCCACCGCTGGTGGCGCCAGGAGGTCTGGCACGAAAAGCAAACACCCCTCGGCAAACCGCCAGGTGCCTTTTGCCTGCTGCGCGATGGCGTCCAACACCTCCGTCGCCCGCCCGCGCCAGGGGGTCGCCTCCCAGTGGGGAGGCACGGAGGCGATAATCGGGGTGTTAAGGGAGCGGGACAGGCTATCTATCAGCCGGACCCAGGGGCTTGCTTCTAAAGCAATAGAGCGCTGCGCCCACGCGGCGGGGAGTTCCGACTCGCTGGGAGCGGGCGACGCCGCGTCGCCCCCTGCCGCGTAGGAGAGGAGCAGGTATATGCAGATAATGATGCTCCATGAACGAGGTGTCATGGCTCCACGATGTAGGGGTTGCTTTTGTTTCCAAGTGTCTGCACCGTGCCAGTATAGTTGTCCTTGAACCAATTCGTCGCATTCCCCGCAAATGCACCACACTTATCCAGTATAAAACTCTTGCCAACATCGTAGCTATCATATCGCTCAGACCGATTGACCGCCCAGCTTCCCCCATCGACAGTTACACGTTCGAACACGATTGGATCTCGTAGCAGTATTGAGTTGGTCTGGAAGAAGCGTAGAGTGAACGTTGCAGAAAGCACGTCACGTTTTTTGGTAACCGACACATCGTGATCACCCTGTTGCGCCATAACGGTAAGCAACTTATACTTTGGGTTACCTGCTGGCGGAACATCTAAATTGAGCACATGTTGAGTTGGCTGAAAGACCAGAGTCTGCTGACACCAACTCGCCGGTGTTACACCTAAGGTTACTAACACACCTATTCCTACTAACAGTATGTGAGACTTAGCCATTTCTGAAGCCTCCTCCTTGTGTGCGTCACCGATTCTGTCTTTTTATGAGACAGAGTCAGTGAAGTAGGTAACTGTTCACAAACGCTGTCATGTTGAGCCCTTCGCTTTGTCATGCTAAGGGGAGCGAAGAATCTCTCCTCGCTCAGAGCCTACCCTGAACGCAGTGAAGGGGCAGGCTCCGCGAAGAATCTCATGATGAACTAATCCGCCTTTCTGATTGTCTTCACCAGAATATGACCTGACGTCAGTTCAAACGTCAACTTCCCTCCAACCCGATGCCCTTCTATGGCAAGGTTATCAAACTCATAAATGACTGGATAGGCAAGTCTCACCTCGTGGGGACCAGGAATACTTGTACGCCCCCTTATTCCTCTGGAAAGATCATTCAGATTAATAGAAACCACTGTGGCACTGTCCTCGATAGTAATGAACCCATCGGCGGACACGCCACGGAGAAGGGAAGCGTAAAACAACTGGCGCAGCTCTCTCCGTTTGGGATCGTCAGGGTCTATCAACACGGGTTTTGAAGGACGATGAACTGCTTCAAGTTTGTTCAGCGGCATAGACATTGACAAAGACACCACTAAGCGAAATACATGCCTGGGATCTATCAATGACAGTGCCTGCTCAACCCTTGGTGCATCTGTCGCGCTCAGATCCGCAATGAAAGGCTTGACTTCAGGGTAGAGGTCCTCTATTGGGTTCAGACGGGGGGGTAATCCTTCACGATAGATCCACCATTGAGCACCATTCTTTGGGGGCTTAAAAAACGTTGGTTGAAGCGACTTCAACATCGCCCTCCGTTGTTCCTCTGCCTCTGGCAGAACCACCTTCTCTTTGGGTGCAAAAGCAATGAGATGCACCGTCACCAAGAAGGATTTGCCATCCTTCTCCTGCTTACCTTCCTGCTCGCCCGCCGCGCGGACAGGAGATACCGCCGTTCCCCACCCCGCCGCTCCGAGCAGAGTCAGACCCGCCGCTTCGGCGAGGAATTGCCGACGACCCCGCCGTAAACGCTCCAACCCATCGGCGGTCTGCCAACTTGCTCCCGCGTCGTTGTCTCCTCTCCACGTTGCCATTTCATCTCCCCCTCTTCTGCCCTGTCTTTGGGGTTGACCGCCGCGTGGTCGTCCGCTGTCCCCTTCTGCGGCGCGTGGGGTGGGCAGACGGCTTGCCCTCTATCGGGGTAGCCTCTTCATCCCCCGCCGCCTGCTCTCCGCCCTTCCC
>JANWYM010000498.1 GCA_025055355.1 Abditibacteriales bacterium | reverse complement strand
ATGGTCACGCCAGGGCAGCGCGCTCAGATGACAGACCCGCTGGGACGAACGCACGAGCGCGACATCGCCCAGACTTGTTTCGGCTGCCATGCTACGATGGTGTCCGCCTCTCGCCTCGTGCCGAATGAAAGGTTCTTGGGGGTGGGCTGCGAAGCCTGTCACGGAGCGGGCAAACCGCACGTTGAGGCGGTGCGCGCCGGGAGGCGTGACCGGCGCATCGCCCGACTCGGCGAGTGGAGTGCTCCTCGCCTCAACGCCCTGTGCGGGCGGTGCCATCGCACCGAGCGGGAACTCGACCCCTTCGACGCCCGCCAGCGGGAGCAGACCCAGCGGTTCCAGCCCTATGGATTGATGAAGAGCGCCTGCTTCCAAAAAGGCGGCAAGCGGCTCTCCTGCCTCACCTGCCACGACCCGCATGAGAACGCCCGCCGCGACACCGCCTTCTATGAAAAGGTCTGCGTCCGTTGTCACCGTCCGGCTGACCCTAAGCAGAAGGTCTGTCCCGTCAGCTATTTGGCGCAGATCTACGCGGCGCTGCGTGACCCAAGAGCGGTAGCGGCGCAGCAAACTTTCCAACGGATGCATCAGGCGGCTGCCCGCCGACAGAAACTTTATCGGGCATATCTAACGAACCCCGACGACCCCCGCGTGCGGGTGGATCTGGCAGAGATGGAACTTGCCGACGGTAACACCGAGGAGGCGTTCGACTTGGCGCGAGAGGTGCTGCGGCAGGACCCTGATGACCCGCGAGCGCTGGACCTGCTGCATCGCATCGTCACACTGCCCGTAGGACAAACCTCTGGCTTGTCAAAAGGACGGGACAAAACTGTGGAACAAGCCTCTGGCTTGTCAAAGAAACGGGACAAAACTGTGGAGGAATGACTGTGAGACGCGTCGTCGCAATCGCTGCGGTTGTTCTTCTAAGCACCTTTACTTTTTCCCTGCTATACGTCTTGGCTTCGATGGGCAAATACCTTGGCTCCCCGCCCCCTCGCGCGCGGAGGACGGCCCCCTCCGCTGCCACCGACTTCCGCGACCCCCTCATGGCGCGTCAGGAAGAAATGAAGAAACTAATGCAGCATCAGGAGGTCTTCGCCCTCACGCGCCTACTGCGCACCCTTCTCTTCCTGTCCAGTCAGGACAAGTTCCCGGCTTCCGATGAACAGGCGCGTCAGGCACTGCCGCTGCTCCGGCACCTCGTGACCGCCCAAAAACTGCGCAAAGAGACCATGTCCCAGATGGGCAACTATTTCTGGGCGATCCTCACGCCATCACAGCGGGCTTTCGTGCCCAAGGAGATGCCCAGCCTCGCTGACATTCCCGCCCCTGACTTCGACCCCCAGCAGCCTTTCCGCAAGGGAAAGATTCACCGCGAGTTACAGGCGTTGGTCAGACGACTGGAAAAGCGGCTCAAGGAAAAGCGGGGTTCACAGAATTCTTGACTCATGGGATAGGCTCTAAGTCTTGGCTCGTCGCAACCCAAGAGCCTCTCCGAAAACTGCGTAGCGCCGACATCCTGTCGGCATTTTAACCAATGGTGCTGTTTTGAGTCATGGGGTATCCTTATGGTCAAATTCAATCGAGGAGGTAACCCATGACTACGGACGATATGATCCTACACGTCTTTTGTTTTGTGGATGATCATAGTTCTTTACCGTCTTGGACCGCTTCCCCATCGAGTTGATTTTTCCCATTCGCCAGGGACACAGCCCCCGCCCGGTGGGCAAAAGAGGCCGCGACAAGGGACGTTGGAGCGTGGGGATTAAACTGTGCTGGCTGTTTAACAGCCAGCACCGCGTGGTAGCATGGGATGGGGATACGATGAACGTGCGTGACAAGCGCTTCAACTCCCTTGTCCAGTCGTTCATCGGTCGGACCATTGTCGGCAATGCGACTGTCTGATGGTGATAGGAGCAAGCGCGCGATGAACATCGTGGAAATTGACGGCTCTTTCGGCGAAGGCGGCGGGCAGATTTTGCGCTCGGCGTTGTCGCTGTCCATCATCACGGGAACGCCGTTTCGGCTGGTCAACATCCGCGCCGGGCGCGAGAAGCCGGGGCTGCGCCCCCAGCACCTCACGTCGGTTCACGCGGCAACCGCCATCAGCGACGCCGAAGTGGACGGCGCGGAGGTCGGCTCGCGCACGTTGGAGTTCGCCCCGCGCGCGGCGAAGGCAGGCAACTATCAATTCGACGTCGGCACGGCGGGGGCGGTCATGCTCATCTTCCAAACGCTGCTGCCGCCGCTGTGTCGCACCTCGGGGGAAAGTCAAATCTTCCTACGCGGTGGCACGCACGTCCCGTTTAGCCCGCCGTTTCATTTCATCGCGGAGGTGTTCCTACCGATGGTGGCGCAGATGGGCGTCCACGCGGACGTGAACTTGCTGAAAGCGGGCTGGAACCCCAAAGGCGGCGGCGAAGTCACGGCGACGATTACGCCCACCTCTGCCCTGCAACCGCTCAACTTGACTGAACGCGGCGCGCTGCGGCGCGTCACGGTCTACGCGCTCCTCTCGAACTTGCCCGACCACATCGGACAGCGCGAGCGCGACGCGGCGGCGAACTGGCTGCGCGACTTGCGCGAAATCAAGCCGCGTCTGGAGATTCAACGGCTGCCGTCCATCGGTGAAGGCACCATGGTCGTGTTGGTCGCCGAGTTTGAAAACACCGTCGTTGGCTTCAGTGCGATGGGGCAAGTCGGCAAGCGGGCGGAGCGCGTGGCGGAGGAAGCCGTGCGCCCGTTTTTGCGGTTTCTCCAATCAGAGGCAACGGTTGACTCGCACCTCGCCGACCAACTGCTGCTCTACATGGCATTGGCGGCAGGGCGCAGCCGTATCGTGACCGACGAACTCACCGCCCACGTTCGCACGAACATCTGGCTCATCGAGAAGTTTCTGCCGGTTGAGTTCAAGGTGGAAGGGGAACTGGGCAAACCCGCGACGATTGAAGTGGGACAGTGGAGGTGATGGCTATGGCGGAAGACAAAGAACGCGAACAATCTACGTCCGAAGGTGCAGCAACGACGGAGGCAAAAGCCGAGCCGGAGATGAAGTTACCGACCGTCCCGGAACTGGTGCGCCTGCGCATCGCGGAACTCAGTGAGTTGGCGTGGATTCACATGGGGTTGGTCGCCAATCCTTTCACGCAACTCGTCGTCAAAGATTTGCCGCAAGCGCGTCTGGCGATTGACTGCGCGGCGGCGCTGGTCGAACAACTGCAACCGCACCTCGACGACCGCGAGAAACGGGAATTCCAAACGCTGCTGGCGAACCTGCGGATTAACTACGTGCAGCAGAACAAGTAGCGTATGGGAGGATGGGAGTATCGGCGAAACGGCTTCGCCCATCCGCCCTCCCATTCTCCCATGCGGACGTTCCATGCCCGCTTGGCACGCCGACCTGATGATGGCAGCCCTCGCGCTGATGTATGCCGTTGCATCGGCGGTGGCGTTTGCGTTGGGTGTCTCAGCGCGCGTGCCAGCCTTTCAACGGCCACCGTGGCGGAAGGAGAACTTTCGGGGTGAGCTGATTCCATGCAGCGTGGGTGTCGTGTTTCCGCTGGTCGTGATGACGGTGACGTTCGCTTTGGGCGACCGCGCGGGCACGGCGGCATCCGAGGGCGCGGCGACGTTCTTCTGGGGTGCGGCAGCGTTTGGGTTTCTGGGGCTGATTGA
>JANWYM010000497.1:249-3674 GCA_025055355.1 Abditibacteriales bacterium | reverse complement strand
GTCGCGGGCGGTTACTCCCCTCCTTACCAAGGCGGGGTCGGGGGAGGTCACTCCCCTGCTTACCAAGGAGGGGTCGGGGGAGGTCAAAGTAAGCCGACAATCCCCGGTAGTCCCCCCGGTGAAGAGGAACCGAGAGGTTTTCAGACAAGCTCTTGAATAAGAGACTCCCTTTCTCCTCTGCGACGAAGTTCAACTTCCTCGGCACCATCCAAGGCTCTTCCCCACGCTCATACCCCCTCCAATTTTTTTTACTTTCCTGCTTAGGTTTTCTTTACTGCGGCGTTTGTAGGGGGTAGAAGGGGACCAGGAGCACGGTCAGGCAAGCCTCCTGCTGTGTCTTGTTCCCCGTATAAGGCAAACGAGCCATCTTGTCGAGGGGATAACTATGCGGCAGGTGCATCTAAGGGTGGAACTGCCCGACGGCATGACGCTTACTGCGCTGCGCGAGTTGCTGGAGATGAACGACGTTGTGGTGCATGAGTGTGAGGTAGACACCAACGCGCCGAAGGCTGCCGCCCACCGACTGCGTTCCATCCAACTCAGTGGAGCAGAGTTAGCGGTGCTGAAGACCTTCGCCTATTGTGAGACCAACCAAGCCATCGCCGAGCGGTTGAACATCTCCGTGTCCACGGTGAAGACGCACATCAACCGTCTGTTTCGCAAACTGCGGGTGCGCACCCGCTCCTGCGCCCTCGGGCGCGCCCTGCGGCTGGGGCTCATCACCTCGCAGGATCTCCTTCCCCCCGCAGGGTGGAAAAAATCAACCTTGCGGCAGATGGATAGCGGGAACAGAGGACGCCCTCCCCGCGTCCTCATCGGCAAAAGTCGCTACAACAAAGATGAAGCGCGATGAGGAGAAGATTATTGACGTGCCTTATGAAGTGGTCGAGGTCAACGGCGAACCCCTCAGAGTGGATGTATCGCCTTTGCGTGAAAGCCGGTGGTCCCCGCCATCAAAGCTAACTACTAAGGCTAAGGAGGGAATCATCCATGTCCCCAACGGGACACCGTGCCGGATGAAAATCGTCCTCGTCGTCGTTTTTGAGGTTCGAGAACGAGGACGACGACGAGGACGATTTTCGAGAGAGGTTTTTCACCATGCGCCGTCGTTTAGCCACTGTATGTGTCATGCTACTGGTTGGAGCGGCAGCCGCGCTGTCGCCGGTGCGCGGGTTCAACGTTGCCCTCGCGCAAGAGAATGAACCCGAGCGCAAGCCACAAGCGACACCCTCGGCGGCAGGGCAACCCGCCAGAGTCAGCCGCCGCAAGCGGATTGCGGTCGTGGACTTCGAGGTGCCGCTGGAACTGTTCCAGACCCACGTAAAGGGTAGAAGGGGTGGCGGTGAAGTGGATATCGTGCAGGTGCGCACCGCCGCCAACCGCCTCAGCACCATCGTCTCCGACATGCTCATCTCCGCCTTGGTCAAAACCGGCAACTTTGAGGTCATTGAACGCACGCAATTGCAGCGGGTCTTAGAGGAACATCAGTTGAGCAAGGAAGGGTTGTTGGACCCGACAACGGCGGCGAAGGCAGGGAAGATTTTAGGCGTGGACCTCCTGCTGGGCGGGAAGTTGACGGAGTTCGGGGTCAAGGAACGCAACGTCGGCGGCCTCTTTATTCCTGTGCCCTTTGGGGGACTTGGGGGCGTTCGCAAAAGCACCGCCCGCGCGGTGGGTGGACGCGCGGGTCATTGACACGACGACGGCGCGCATTCTACTGACCCCGCGTGGGGAGGGGGAGAATAAGGAAAGCGGCGCGTTGTTCATAGGCGGCAACTTCTTCAACTTCATCGGGGCGGTCGGTTTTGACAGTTCCGAATGGACGGAGAGTCGCATCGGCAGGGCAACGCGCACCGCCGTGGATCAGGTCATCCAGCAAATCGTGGAGAAGTTCCCCCTGGAAGCGACGGTGCTGCTGGTGCTGCCCGACGGCACGGCGATACTGGACGTGGGCAAGTTTTCGGGCATTAAGGAGGGCGACGAGTTTGACATCATGCGCGAGACGCTCATCAAGGACGAGCAGACCGGCGAAGTCGTCTACCGCGAGCGCAAAAAAATCGGCGCGCTCAAGGTGGTGGAGATGCAAGAGGACCGCAGCAAATGCAGCCTCATGAACGGCGCGGCAGAACCGCCCCGCAAGGGGGACATCGCCATCCTCAAAAGACCCGACCCACCCCCGCCAGCGACATCGGACAAAGGCAAGGACAGCGGCGATAAGCGGAAGCGACGATTTCCTTTCTAAGAGCCTATCCGAGAAGTAGCCCGCGACGCCGTCGCGGAGCCGTCGAGGTTGTCCCAGTGCGGAACTTTCCAACTATTAGGCGCGAACCGCCGAGGGCAGGTCTATCATCCCCGCGGCGGATGTAACTTCGATCTGCTGAGCCCGGCTTAAGCATGTGGGTCAATCTGTGCTTGGAACGGGAGATGTTGCATGTCAAGGAACTATTGGCTTGATTAACACTATTCGTTAGTTACCAGTTTGTAGTCATCGCCGGGGTAGAGATTTTTATATCGGCGGTGACATGTACGCTATGGAGGAGATACGCATGATGAAACAGCACAACAGAAATTCGGCAGTGGTAAAGGGAGATGGAAAGATGAGGTTAAGGGTATTCGCCGTGGCAGTCACGGTTTGCTTATTAGGGTGGGGACTTTTTTTAGACGCTGATGTTGCCTATGTGCAGGGTCAGTTTAACTGGCAACCGCGTGCATCCATGCTCACACCAAGATCCTGGGCACCTGCGGTAGTTGTGGGCGGAAAAATCTACGTCGTTGGTGGATGTTCATCGCCTGTCTCTCAGCAGTTCTATAATGCTGTCGCCACTATGGAAGAATACAATCCAGCAACGGATACTTGGCGACAGTTACGTCCCATGTCTATGCCTCGCGTCGGACCTGCTGTTGCGGCCCTGCGCGGTAAGATCTATGTCTTTGGCGGATTTAATAGGAATACCTGGTCAGCTAACAGTTCGGTCGAGATTTACGATATCGCAACTAATACTTGGTCTGCCGGGGCTCCCATGCCAACGCCTCGCTCATGGATGCGCGCTGTAGTGCTGAACGATAAAATCTATGTGCTTGGCGGGGTCGGTTATGGCTATCTAGGAGATGTGGAAGTGTATGATCCCTCTACCAATACTTGGCTACCCAGAGCGGCGTCTTTCTCGCCGGAGAGATACCTCCATGCGGCAGTTGCTTACAACGGCAGAATCTATATCATCGGTGGTGACAGTTGGCAGCGGGGATACAATGAAGTATGGAATGACATTCAGGAATACGACCCTGCAACTAATCGCTGGACAAGGAAAACACCTATGCCTTCTCCTGCCAGCGGACTTGACGCTGTCGTCGTTGACGGCAAGATTTACGTTCTTTTCGATAGATCCGTCCGAATATATGATATTGCATCGGACCGATGGGAAGAA
>JANWYM010000497.1:0-239 GCA_025055355.1 Abditibacteriales bacterium | reverse complement strand
ATCGAATCACCTACCCGATGGATCGTTAAGTTTGGCGTTCTGGAATGGTTTCATCTACCGATTTGGAGGGGGAGGCTGGGGCCCCACGCTCAATGTGGCGGAGGCGTTGAGTTTAGGTATTGTTTCAACGTCTCCTGACGCCACGCCGCCTGTGTTGAACAACCCCAAAGTCAACCCTATCAGCCTACCCAAAGAAGGCGGGATGGTGACGCTGAGTGTGGACGCGGCGGATAACGTGG
>JANWYM010000496.1 GCA_025055355.1 Abditibacteriales bacterium | reverse complement strand
GGGAGGTCCAGAGCCAGCCAACAACTCCCTGGGGTCCTCCGGGTCAAGGGGGAGAGCAAGGTTGTCGGATAGCCTCTTAGAGGCTCAACTTCGACCATGGCGTCCGATGCTGACCCGGGCGCCCCGCCCCACTCCCAACTGCTCCGCTGCGTTGCCCTCACGCACGGCAATTTCCAGATGTCCTGAACTCCCGAACAGCGCCAGCAAACCATGCGGCGGCGCGGCGCTGTAAGTGGCAGACACCTCGTTAATGCGCTGACCAGCAATCTCAATCACCACGTTCGCGCACCCCCGCCAGCGCGCCAGCGTTTCATCCATTACGTTGGTTATGAGGTTGCCGAAGCGGTCAACGTGGATCACCTGCGCGAGGATGCGGTTCTCTTCGATGACGGGCTGCGGCACATCGAGGCGCACAGGGTCCGTCAAAGGCGGCCCGAAACTCGTTAAAGGGACACCCCGCGACAAATGCGCCGCTACCGGCGCGAAAACGTCGCGCCCGTGAAACGTGCGGCTGATGCGGGGCAAAAAATACGCGGTGTTCTTCAACTCCACCATCGCGCACGACGACGCATCCGCCAACACCCACGATAACACGCCGTTATCCGGCGCGACGAAAAAATACTCCCCGACGCGCCCCGCTAAACCACGCCGTTCGCTCCCCACACCAGGGTCGACGACGACCACGTGAATCGTCTCCGCTGGAAAATAACGATACGCCCCGTTCAACAGGAACGCCGCCGCCTCGATGTCCTGCGGTGGGATGTTGTGCGTCAAGTCCACCACCTGCGCGTGCGGATTGATGGACAAGATGACGCCCTTCATCGCCCCTACGTAAGTGTCCTGCAAACCGAAGTCCGTCAGCAGCGTGATCACGCGCACGGCAAAGTCAACCCTCCATCAAACGTGCCACTCAGCCTTGCCACGACGAAAAAGCCTGATGTCGTGGCGAGTCGAGTGAAGCCGTCCCTTCCGCAGGAGATTACTTCGTCGCTTTGCTCCTCGCCATGACACCGCACGCCCGTCATGACGAGCGCAGCGAAGCCATCCCCTGCGTTCGGAGGGGATGGCTTTGCTTCGTTCCTCGCCACCGCTACGCTCCTCGCCGTGACACCTGTGCGCCCGTCATGGCGAGCGCAGCGAAGCCATCCCCTCCTTTCGCAATGACGGGTATTCTCGGAGGAGAGGACGAAAGGCGAAAGTTGAGTTACACTATCTTCCCTCCTCCCGTATCTTCTGCGCGGCGCTTTTTGCCGCCTCACGCACCGATTGCTCGGTGGTGGTATCGTTCGCCAACTTGTCCAGTTCCGCTGCGGTGTCGGCGTCCTTGAGCGCGGCGAGCGTGTCGAAGATGTTTGACTGCACAAAGCGCGGTGCGGCGCGCGCCATCTTTAGCAAACGCTCGCGCACCTGACGTTTCGCATCAGGGTCAGCCTCGGGCGCCAATCTGGCAATGACGTGGAGCGCATCACGGCGCCCGCTGAAACTTTCCGCTTTGTCCAGTACCTCTAATGCGAGCGACAAGCCGCGCTGGTCGTTGAGTTCAGCGAAGCCGCGCATCGCCGCCGAGCGAATCATATCCCGATACGAGTCCATCTTCGCCGCTTTCATCAGCAAATCGCCGATGTCGGACGGCTTGCCTTTGACCAGCACGGACAGCGCCGCCGCTTGCGCGAAGTAACTGGGGTCGGTGCGGAACACCTTGCGCAGCGCGTCCTGCACGACGGGTTCAGCGGCGTATCTTTCCAGCGCAGCGATCGCGGCACGGCGGATGCGCGATTCTCTATCGTTCAACGCCTGCAGCAGAAAGTCCCGCGACGCGGGTGAGGTTTCCATCGCGGCTGCCGCCGTGAGCGCACTGCTGCGGACGCCCACGAACTTATCGCGCAGCGCCGCATCCCGCAGCGCGGCAACCACCACTGGGTCGTCTTTCACCCTGCCCAACTCCGTCACCGCCCGCTGCCGCTCCACCACCCACGGCGCGTTCCGCAGGGTGTAAAGCCACTCCTCTTTTGACTTAGGAAAGTCCAGTGTTTTCAGCACCCACTGCTCCGGGTCGAAGTTGACCATCAGCGGACGCGACGCTGCGGGGAACACAAATTCATGCTCCGCCTTTTCCACCCACACGCGCTGTTTCTGCCGTCCCGCCGCTGTGGTCACGTAAATGTCAACGGGCATCCTAAAAATCGGCACGAGGTCGCTGGTCTGCTGCGTTTGCTTCACGATGACCTTAACCTGCTGCGCCGCTTCGTCCCACTCATATCGCACCTGAAACGCTGGGTAACCCGCCTTGTAGAGCCACTGATGGAAGAACCACGTCAAGTCTCTGTCACTCGCATCCTGCAGGGCGAGGCGCAGATGCTCCGTCTCGACTGGCTGATAAGCGTGCCGCGTGGCGTAAAGTTTCAAGCCCTTCCAGAACAAGTCATCGCCCAGCACCCCGCGCAGCATGTGCAGGACGCTGCCGCCTTTGGGGTAGGCGTGCGCGCCGAACATCAGGTTCGGCGCAGCATATCCCCGCCAGACGACGGGGCGCTTGTTCGGGCCCGCGTCCGCTGCCAGCCCGCCCTGAAACATGCTGTTGACGCCGCTCTGAAAAGCCTCCTTGCCCTCCTTATATTCCGTCCACAGCAGGGCAAAGTAAGTAGCGAAACCTTCGTTCAACCAGATATGCGACCAGTCCTTGCAGGTCAGCAGATCGCCCCACCACTGGTGCGCGAGTTCATGCGCCAGCAAATCATCGCTGCTCACATCCAGCTTGGCGCGGGCGTCGTGCAAACTCCCTTCGCCCACCGTGGTCGCGCTGGTATGCTCCATCCCGCCCCCGAACCCGTGCACCGTCACCGTGTCATATTTGTCCCACGGATACTTGACGCCGATTTTCTCGGAAAAGAACTTGACCATCTCCGGCGTGTTGCCGAACGCAGGAATAGCGTTCTTCTCGTGGCGGCGCGGCACCCAGTAGCCAATCGGAATGCCGTCGTAGGGCTTGTCTTTGACGTAAACCAGGTCGCCGACGGCGACGGAGATGAGATAGGTCGAGTGGGGTTTCATCTGCTTCCAGTGAAAAACCCTTGTGCCGTCGGGATTTGCCTTCACCGACGCCAGCGTTCCGTTCGACACGCCGACCATGCCCTTCGGCACGGTCAGGATGACCTCTGTGGTCGTTTTATCATTCGGATAGTCGTAACACGGAATCCACGTGTGCGCGGCGTCGGGTTGGTTCAAACTCCACACCTGCAGCGGCGCGTTTGGGTCGTTGCTGTCTGGCGCGATGAAGCGCAAGCCAAAGCCAAACGGTAAGTTCGACGGACGGCGCGGACCTGCCTCGTAAACGACCGTAATGCCGATTTGCTCCTGCGGCGTGAACGGGCGCGGGAGGGACACACGCAGTTTGTCCGCTGTCGTCTCGTATTTCAAACTCCCGCCGCCGACCAGCGTGACGCTTTTGATTTTCAGCCCCGCCGCGTCTAACTCTACGACGCTCAACGGCTGGTGCAGCGGACGCAGCCAGTTCGTCACCCGCCCGTAAACGACCTTCTTAGGGATGTCGAACGCGAACTCCATCTTCATGTGTTGCACGTCATAGACGCGGTCGCGGGCGAACTTTTCCTGTTGGGCAAGGACGACGGAACCAACGATACCAAGTGCAACAATGAGCCAAACGAAGCGAAAGGG
>JANWYM010000495.1 GCA_025055355.1 Abditibacteriales bacterium | reverse complement strand
TAAGTACGTCGCCATAAATAAGGTTGTCGGCTTACTTTGACCTCCCCCGACCCCTCCTTGGTAAGGGGGAGTTTTCGGATAGGCTCTTATTTCTTCGCGCCTTCGGTGACGGTTGCTCCTTCTTTGACTTCGGCGGGGGTTGGAGGGGGCGGTGGGGTGCGACCTAAGAATTCATCCACGACCTTCACGACGACCTCGGCGATGGCGTTGGCTTGCGCGTCCTCGACAGTGGGGTTTTTCTTCCTGCGCGGGGGCATCCCTTTGCCGTTGGTAGTGATGTGTTTGAACGGCTGCCCGGTGGTCACGTCGTAGAGGACGGCGTTCACGGTCACGTCTGCTATGATGGGCGCGGCGGTGGCATTGACGCGGTAGTCTTTCACCGTGACCTCCAACACGAAGTCCCACTTCAGCGCTTGCGCGACCAGCCTTACATTGTCCAACGTGGGCTCTGTGATGGCAGTTTGCACGCTTTGCTCGGAGATGCCGCGACTTTCCTTCAAGGCGCGCTGGATGGTGGGGTTGAAAGCGTGGATGCCCTCCACGCTGAACTTGCGGGAAGCGGAGAGCGCCTGCTTGAGGGCGACACCTACCCTGTCCGCCAGTTCCTGACCACCCTCAGCGGCTTCGTTTTTGACGGGAAGAACCACGACGGTCTTCGTGCCTTGCCACGGCTCAGGTGGCGGTGTCTTCTTCTTTCTGCCTGCTGCGACTGCGTGGACGGTCAATGCGAGCAACGCAAGGATGGAAAGTTTGGTGGTAAGTCTCATGGGGTTTACACCTCGAACCAGTCAACGAGTTTCGGTAGCGGATGAAGCGGATTATCGTCGTTGCGGTCGTTACCTCATCGGTTTAGTCCGTTACCGAAATCCGTTGACTGTCACTTACTTCAGATGCACTACTTTGATGGCTCCTGTCGTTTCGTCATCTGTGGACGTGGCAGTGAAGCGCAGGAGGTAGATGCCACGCCCCAGGGTCGTGCCTTGCTGGTTTTTGCCATCGAAGGCGATGGTGTTCAAGCCGGGCGAGGCGTTGAAGTCCTTCGCCAGCACGCGCACGGTTTTGCCCGTCGGGGACAGAAGGACGCATTGCACCTTCGCGGGTTTGTTCACTGAGAAGGTCACGACGCCTGCGCTACCGCGCGCGCGGCTGAAGTTGACGCTGGAGATGTTGAGGGCTCCTCCCCTCCTCTCCTCCACAATGAGGCGGAATGGATGGACGGCGGAGCCAGCGGGGGCTTGGAAGGTCAGGGAGCGGCGGGCGCGGAGGGAAACCGTTTGGTTGGTGCTCAAGTTCACCAACGACACGCGCAAGGGACGCGGCAGCTCGTGCAGGTTGGGGAAGTTCAGCGTGACGGGCGCGGGGGATTTCAGGTTGGTTTCCACGACCATCTCCCACACTTTCCTACCACCCGTTGCGGCTCGCAGGTCGCGGGCGAACTTGCCAGAGTTATTGCCCCAGTCGGGATGAGGGAAGTTGACGACCACCGGCAGGTTGAGCGGAGGCGGCTCCTCGATGTCCTGGGGGTCGAAGTCGTCGCGCGCGTCGGGAGCAACGCCGATGAAGTTATCTGGGTCTTGTCCTTCGTTCGTCACCGCAGAGATTTGCAGTTGCCAGCCGCCTGTGGGTGCGCTGAGCCCACTGGGGGCGGCAGTCGTTGGGAGTGCGCGCTGCAACTGGAGGGAGTTGACGGGCGTGGCAGGCGGAATGACCAACGTCACATCCCGCAGGGCGCGAATCCAGTAACCTACGCCCGGGTTGAGACGGCGTGTGGGGCCGGTGTCCAAGCGGTAGTTGTTAATGGTCGGGTCAAAGAAGTAGAGCGTGTTGCGAATGAGGGCGCGCTGCACCGCCTCCTCGAAGTCTAACAGTTGGTTGTTAAAAGACACTTGCATCGCCCCGATGAACAGCGGGTGCAAAAAGGGGTTGCCGATCATGTTCCACCCGCTGCCGCTGGATCTCAATTGCAGCAGAAACGGGTCGGTGATCGGCAGCGCGGTCGCGCTGTTGAGTTTGAGAGTAAACGCCTGCTCGACTCTGACCCAGTAAGCCCTTCCTGGCTCGATGATGCTGAAATCAGCGGGGTAGAATTCGTAAGTGTTCCGAATCGGGTTCCACCGCGCCACTTGAATCGGTCCGAGGCTGCCCGTTTGTTCGTCCACAAAGACCGCTGCCACGTCGGGGTTGGCAAAGTTGTAGGGGAAGGTTATCATCTGAACCCCCTGGCGAATCGAGAGCCCCTGCGCCAGGGAGGGCACATTCACGACGCGAGTGACGGTTTTGGGGATAGCGCTTCCCAAGGAGGCTGTGATGGCGTAGGTTAACGTGCCAGACGTCGTGCCGGTGGCTCTGACACGCCACTCTACACTCACGTCTTGCAAGGGGCGGGCGATAGGGATGACTTTCACCGGCGACTCGCCCGCGTCTAACTCCAAGCCGGGGGGCAGGGTGATAGTCATGCTGATATTGTTGAACGTCACCTGACTGGTGTTGTAGATGAACCCCTTGACCGCGAATGGGTTGGGGTCTATGTGATTGTTCTCCACCACGCTGGGGGTGGTGGGGTCGTCCCCGACGCGGACGGAGAGTTGGGCGGGCGACTGCGCTGCCAATACGTAAGGGGGCGTAAAATCCCCCGAAGCAAAGCCCAAACCCAAATAAGTGGTGTAAACTCTTTTCTCTCTCGGCGCGAAGCGAACGGGGTTCCAGACGAGGCTGGTCGCAGGAGCGGTTCGCACTTGCAGGCGGTTGTCCGTGACGTAAGCGAAAGGTGTCGCCGCTGTCAGAGCAGCAAAACTCGTTGCTAAGAGGAATTTATCGGGTGGGGTTGCCTGTTGTCCCTTGAGCAGGTGGACGGTCAACCGCGTCGGGTCGGCTACGTTGCCCACCGCGAATATCTGACTGGGCATGTTGGACACGGTATAGGTGCGCTCCGTGCGAATAAGTGGCGCGCCGGGCGTCGCCCAGCCATCCACCTCGACAGGGACCGTGGCTCTCCCGTTGGGCGCGTTGTGGAGCGAGAGGGCAAACCCCAGCGTGCGAGCGACCACATCGTTGTTCTGAATTTCATAGGTGATTTGCACCAGGTGACGCAGCAGGCGCAGGTTCTGCTTGATGGAGATACCGCCTTGGGGATTCGTGGCAGGCGGCTGAGTCCGCCAGAGAGTCGTAAAACCTGCCCCATCGGGGTCGAGCGCAGCAGCCAACACGAGATAGAGCGTATCCCCTGTTCCCGTAGCGACCGGGCTCGAACCGCCCAGCAGCGGCACGTCCGTCGGCGTTGCCAACGGGGCGCCCGCGTTGTTTGTCAGAATGCGCAGTGTAGCAACCGTCGAGACGGAACTGCTGATATAAATCCCATCGTCCCCTAATGTATCGGGGTCACCACTGGTGATAAAAATGTCAAAGTCGCCGCTGTTGCCTGCTGTGCCTGCCCGCAGCAGCAGAAACTGGTTCTGGATCGCCGGGTCGGTCGCTGGCAACTGCGCCCAGACAGGCGGTGTCATACAGCAGCATCCCATCAGCACGCCGAACAGGAATAGACCCCATGTAGATAACGCCTTTTTCCTTGTGCGATATGTCATTTCTATTTTGCTTGGCGCGTTGGCACGTTGGCACGTTGGCACGTCCGAACGTTCAACCTGCCAACGTGTCAACGCGCCAACATGCTATCGCATGGT
>JANWYM010000494.1 GCA_025055355.1 Abditibacteriales bacterium | reverse complement strand
AGAGCGGCGAAGTCTTCCTTGTCCATGTAAACCTCGCCGCGCACCTCAAGCAGCGGCGGCGGGTCGTCCAGCATCAGCCGCAGCGGCACGCTCTTAATCGTCTTGATGTTCAATGTCACGTCCTCGCCCGTCGTGCCGTCGCCACGCGTGGCGGCGCGGGTGAACACACCGTTCTCGTAGGTGAGGGAGATGGACAGCCCATCAATCTTCAACTCCGCCACGTATTCAATCGGGGCGTCCGCCGCCATGCCCACCATGCGCTTGATGCGCTGGTCAAACTCGCGCAGTTCGATGGCGTTGAAAGCGTTATCCAGACTCAACATCGGCACGGCATGACGCACCTCGCCGAACGCCTCGACGGGTGCGAACCCGACGCGCTGCGTCGGCGAATCGGGCGTCACCCAATCGGGGTGCTGTTGCTCCAACTCCACGACGCGACGGAACAGGCGGTCGTATTCGGCATCGGAAATTTCGGGCTGGTCAAGGACGTAGTAGAGATAACTGTGTCGGCGGAGTTCCTGACACAGGAAGTTGTATTCCTCGCGCTCGTTGCGGAATTTCTGCGACATCCGTTGCAATCACCTCTGAACAGATTATAGCAGAAACCGCCGATTTGATAAAGCCAAGCGCGTCTGTTATGCTGAGCCACAGCATCAACCACATCAACGTGGAGGTAACTGTATGAAGAGGGTGCTTCTGACTGGCGCCGCCGGGCGCATTGGCACGGCGCTGCGGCAGCACTTGCGCGGCGTGTATCATTTCCGCTGTCTGGACCTCAAGCCGACGGAGGGAGAAGAGGACGTCCTCATCGCGGACGTTGAGGACATGGCGGCTGTGATGCAAGCGATGCAAGGGATGCACGCCGTCATTCACCTCGCCGCCAACCCGAGCGGGGCGCAGCCGTGGGAAAGCGTGTTGTCGTCGGGCATCAACGGCACTTACACCGTATTTGAAGCGGCGCGGCGGAGCGGGGTGAAGAAAATCATTTACGCCAGCACGAATCATGTCGTCGGCTGGTATGAGAAAGAGAAAGCCGCGCACGTGACGTGGGACGTCCCCGTCCGCCCCGACAGCCTCTACGGGGTGGGCAAAGCCTGCGGCGAGGCGTTGGGGCGGTTCTACTCCGACGCTTACGGCATCGCCGTCATCTGCCTGCGCATCGGTTCGTTCGTGGTGCAGCCGCAGCCGCAAAGCCCGGAGGACCGCATCCTGCGCACGTGGTGCAGCCCGCGCGACCTCGCTCAACTGGTGCAAAAGTCCATTGATGCCGAGCATGTGCAGTTCGCCATCTTCTACGGCGTGTCGGGCAACACGCGGCGGTTCTGGGACATCCGCAACGCGCAGGAACTCGTCGGCTACGAGCCCCAGGACGATGCGGAAAAACTTCTCAGACAGGAGTGACGGGAAAACAAATCCTTTCCATCCCGTTCATCTTTTCAAGGGTGACACGGTCGCCGTCATTTCTTTCCCTCTTCCTCAAACCCCTCCCCTCGTGGGAGGAGTCAGGGGAGGGGAGAGGGAAGATGATGTCCGCCACGGTGTAACTTTCGCCTTCAGGGAAGCACAAGGAATGATAGCCCCTCCGGCGAAAGGAGGCGCCGCAGAAGGAGGCGACAGCGTTGACTATCACCAAAATTGACTACATGAAAATCTTCGTCCCCTGGCAGGCGAGCATGCAGGAGGCGATGCGCGATTGGCGGGCGCGGACGGGGACGACGCCAGAGGAGGAGGACGCTTACGTTATCGTGCAGGTTTATACCGACGAGGGGCTGGTCGGTCTGGGCGAGGGCGGGCGGGACGTTGAGAGGGTGCGGCAGCAGGGGGAGAGGTTCATCGGGAAGAACCCGCTGGAGTGCGACCCTTATCAACTGAGTTATCCGTTCGTTCACGCGATGTTCGACCTGATAGGACAGGCGTTGGGCGTGCCGGTGTATCAGTTGCTGGGCGGGAAGTATCGGGACAAAGTGCCTGTCGCTTACTGGTCGCCTTACCTGCCGCCGCATGAAACGGCGAAGCACGCGGAGGAGGGACGCACGCGGGGGTTCACAGTCCACAAAATCAAGGCGCGTCCGTGGGATGTGGTGGAGCAGGTGAAGGTGATGGCATCGGCGGCGGGGCACGATTACGCGATTCGCATTGACCCTAACGAGACGTTTGAACAACCCTCCACGACGGTGCGCATTGACCGCGCCCTCGAAGGCTACAACGTTGAGTGTTTTGAAGACCCCGTGCCGAAGGCACATCTCGAATGGTATGCGCTGCTGCGGCAGAAGTGTCACATTCCGCTGGCGATCCACACCAGCGACCTCCAACTCCTCCTACGGGCGGCGAAGTTAGACGCGATGGATTTCGTCAACATCGGTGGTCCACCACAGCGTGTAGGGCAGGCGGCGGCGGTATGCGCGGCGGCGGGATGTCCAGTGTGGATTCAAAACGAGGGTCATTGCCTTGATATTGCCGCCGCCTTCGACGCCCATCTCGGCGCGGCGACGAAGAATGCCAGTCTGCCTTACGACACGCTGCACTTTCTCCGCGAGGGAGCCATCGTAGAGAATCCGCTGACGCCCCAGAATGGTTTTCTCCCAGTGCCGACGGAGCCGGGGTTGGGCGTCAAACTGGACGCGAAAGCAGTGACACGGTATCGGGTGGGGTGAGGCAGCCATAGGGTCAAGTTGACAAGGTGAGGGGCAGGGATTATACTTGCTTTCAGCGTCGGGAAACGGAGGACGTTGACTGGCGACACTCACAGCCGAACGACATCCCGTGGGGCGGTGATCGCCGAGTGCATGAGGAGGTGACGCAGTTCTTTGTGGCGCTCGGCAGCGCGATTGATGTCGAAGCCTTTGAGCCGCGAGAGTTCATCGCGCAGGGCGATAAGGTGGTCGTGACCGGTTACGAGGGGATGAAGGTCAAGTCGAACGGGCGGGTTTACGGGACGCACTGGGCGCATCTGTTCACCGTGGGCGACGGCAAAATCGCCGGGTTCTACGAATACACCGACACGGCAGCGATTGTGGCAGCGCTGCGAGCATGATGCCGCTCACGGATGGCATGGATACACGGATTCTTCACCTAAACTTTTGCGTTTCGCGCTTCTTCCCCTCCCTACCGCGTGAGGGTGTCATGGCTTCGCTCCGCTCGCCATGAGAGGCAAAATCGGTCAATCCGTGTCATCCGCGCCATCCGTGAACAGCAACACTTATGGGCAAGCATCCTCGCGCCTTGCTCTATCTTTCACTTGCGCTGGTCGTCTGCTTCCTTTGCGGTGCGACGTCTGACAAATCTCCTCACGTCATCCTCATTTCGATTGACGGATTTCGTCCTGTCACCTACTTGAATCCCCAGCAGTTCGGCGCGCACCTGCCTAACCTGCGCCAGTTGATGGAGGCAGGCAGTTACGCCAAAGCGGTGACGACGGTGTATCCGTCAGTGACTTACCCCGCGCACGCGACGCTGGTGACGGGAGCGCGCCCGGCGAAGCATGGGGTTGACTTCAACACGATTTTTGACCCGTTCAATCCGGGGCACTGGTATGCGGACACGCAGCACATCAAAGCGACGACGTTATGGCAAGCAGCAGAGGCGCGCGGCTTGAAAACGGCGGTGATTCTGTGGCCGACGACGGTGGGGGCGCAGGTGGATTTTCTGATTCCCGTGCCGGACGTTCGGAGGCTACT
>JANWYM010000493.1 GCA_025055355.1 Abditibacteriales bacterium | reverse complement strand
AGCGCCCTCACAGTTCGAGGCTGCCTTTGTTTCCACGGCGCACAGCGATGAGGACATCCGGCAAACGGTGGCAGCGGCGGCAGAGGCAGCGCGGCAATTGTAGAGAGTCCACATGCTGGCGGTCATGGTGTTGACGTTCGTGCGATAAAAATATCCCGCCGGTTGCCGTCATCAATCTTGCCCTGCCCTCTTCCGCTTTTCACCTCTTGCGCTCTACCGCTATCCACGCCCTGCACCGTGGCACAAAGGGTGCCGCCGAGGACGTCGCATCCGCCGACAGGCTGGCGGGGGGTGGGGATTATCCTCACGGAGGGGCGGTAAGGGGCGTGGCTGGAGGACGCACAACGTCAGGCTTGGGTGAGAGTCAGGACGAGCATTGTGGATGGGTCAGCGGCGCTCTCAGTCAGCAGCATTAAAGTCCCATCAAATTCCGCACAATGAACATCTCTAACCCTTCATAATCCTGCGCCTCACGATAGGCTTGCCACTCCTGTCGGTCAATGCGGTGGCAGACCTCGACGAGCGCGAGGAAGATGTCTTTGGAGTGCTTGAGGTGCAGGTAACTCTTCTCGAACGGCTGGGTGCGCATCGCTTTCACGTCCAAACCGACGACCTCGCCGTTTTTGCCGTAGCCATGGCGCACGAGAACGTCCACCGTGTTGAACGCGCGCCGCAGGTTGACGCTGCCAAAGGCTTTGTCCTGGTCATACTTCAACCCGTCTTGGTCGTTCAGATGCACGCCCCACAACTTGCCGTGCCAGATGGCAAACGCCATCTCGTCGGACGGGTCAATGCCCAATAAGATGCAGTGCGCGCTCTCAACGAGCACGCCGACGCGGGACGGGTCTTTGGTTTTGTAGCACAAACTTAGGAAGTGCCCTGTCGAGGGCATATACATCAAATCCATCGGCTCGTTGGGCTTCATCTCGCCGAGGATGCGGATGTTGCTGTCGTAGTCGAGCAGGGCGTTGACGAACTCCAGCATGTATTGAAACGACTGCACGGCGTCTTTGCTCTCACGGATGTAAGTTCCCTCGCGCGCAGGCCAGAGCACGATGCGGTTGGTTTCCAGCAGCCGCGCTACGTCCACGGCGCGCTTGCCGCGGTCGAGCGCATACTGGCGCGCCTTGGGGTTGTTGCTGGTGATGGGGCCGTCTACCGTGAGCGGATGCTCCCACAGGCGTGGGGCGACAAACTCTGCTTGCAAGCCGTGGTCGTCCAACATCCGCTTGACGCGTTTGGCGGTGCGCACGCGCTCGGCGGTACTGACGCTGTCTGGCACGGCATCATCGTCGTGGAACTGCACGTAATCAAAGCCGAGGTCTTTGTAAATCTTCAACTTCTCCGCGAACTTCCGCTCGCGGCGCACGGGCGGACCGAACGGGTCCGCGCCGGGATGCAGGTTCCACGGACCGACGCTGAATTTGAAATCGGAGACTTGACTGAACGAGGGATTGTCGGGCATAAACACGCTGGCGGGTTGGCACGTTGGCAGGTTGAAACGTTGGCAGGTTCAACTTTCCAACGTTCCAACCTGTCAACGTGCCAACGTTTCCTACTTGTCCCGCGCTTCCTTGACGCCCCTTTCCTCCAGCGCCGCTTGGGCGGCAGCGAGCCGCGCGACGGGAATACGGCGGGGGGAACACGAAACGTAGTCCAAGCCGATGCGGTGGCAGAACTTGACGCTGTCGGGGTCGCCGCCATGCTCGCCACAGATGCCGATTTTTAACGTGGGGTTGACGCTGCGCCCCAACTGCACGCACATCTCCATCAACTTACCCACGCCGGGCTGGTCAATGCTTTCGGTTGGGTCGCCGGGGATGATTTTGTCCTCGACGTATTTGCCGAGAAACTTGCCCGCGTCGTCGCGGCTGATGGCGTAGGTCATCTGCGTCAGGTCGTTCGTGCCGAACGAGAAGAACGCCGCTTCTTGGGCGATTTCGTCAGCGGTCAAGCAGGCGCGGGGGACTTCAATCATCGTCCCGAAGGAATACTTGACCTTGCGCCTCTCGCGTTTCATCGTGTCGCGCGCGACCGCGTCCAACTTCTCGCGCAGCACCCGCAGCTCGTTGACGTGCCCGACAAGCGGGATCATGATTTCAACTTCGGTTTTGATGCCGTCGCGGGCGCAGTCGCACGCCGCGCCGATGATGGCGCTGACTTGCATCTCGACGATTTCGGGGAAGACGATGCTTAGGCGGCAGCCGCGCAGCCCCAGCATGGGGTTGGCTTCGTGCAGGGCGTTGACCTTCGCCAGCAGTTTTTCTTTCGCCTTGAGCGCAGGGGCGTGCGGCTTGGTCAGGCGCAGGGTGATGACCTCGGCGTGCAGCTCGTCCCGACGCGGCAGGAACTCATGCAGCGGCGGGTCAATGAGACGGATGGTGACGGGGCGTCCGCCCATCACCTTGAAGATACCGTAGAAGTCGCTGCGCTGCATCGGCTCCAGTTGGGCGAGCGCGGCGCGCCGCTTCTTCTCGTCCTCGGCTAAAATCATCTTGCGCACGATGGGCAACCGCGATTTCTCTAAGAACATGTGCTCGGTGCGGCACAAGCCGATGCCCTGCGCGCCGAACTCGACGGCTTGAGCGGCTTGCTCGGGCGTGTCGGCGTTGGCGCGGACTTTGAGACGGCGCACCTCGTCCGCCCACTTCATGAACGTCCCGAACTCGCCCGTGATGGCGGGGGGCTCGGTCTCCATCTTTCCGATGTAGACGACGCCGGCGGTGCCGTCCAACGAAATCCAGTCGCCTTCTTTGAGTCGGTAACCGTTGGCGCTGATGGTGCGGGTTTTCTCGTCAATGTGCAAGGCGCCCGCGCCGCAAATCGTGGGGATGCCGAACTGACGCGCCACCAGCGCAGCATGCGAGGTGCGCCCGCCGCGCGCGGTGAGAACGCCCCGCGCCGCCAACATGCCCCCCAAGTCGTCGGGGTTGGTCTCTTCGCGGACGAGGATGATGTGCTTCCAGTCCTCACTTTTGCCGCGCGCCAGTCGCACCGCGTGGTGTGCATCCAGCACGATGCGCCCCACGGCGCCGCCTGGGCCGGCGTTCATGCCCTTGACGAGAACCGTCGGCTTGCCGTCGACTTTCAGGCGCGGGTGGAGGCACTGTTCCAGTTGCTCTGGCGGCACACGCAGCAGCGCTTGTTCCTTTGTGATGAGTTTTTCCTTGACCATGTCCACGGCAATTTTGACGGCGGCAGGACCGGTGCGCTTGCCAGCGCGGCATTGCAAGATGTAGAGTTTCCCCCGCTCAATGGTGAACTCGATGTCCTGCATCTCGCGGTAGTGGTCTTCCAGAATTTTGCACACCTTCTCGAACTGTTTGTAAATCGCGGGGTTTTGCTGCGCTAACTCGTTGATGTCCACCGGCGTGCGCACGCCCGCGACCACGTCCTCGCCCTGCGCGTTCATGAGGTATTCGCCGTAGAGCCGCTTTTCGCCCGTGGCGGGGTTGCGGGTGAAGGCGACGCCGGTGCCGCTGTCGCTGCCCATGTTGCCGAACACCATCGCCTGCACGTTGACGGCGGTACCGAGGTCGTCCGAGATCTTTTCTTTGCGACGATAGACGACGGCGCGTTCGTTGTCCCACGAGCGGAACACCGCCTCAATCGCGTGCTGCAACTGCACAAACGGGTCGTCGGGGAAGGCCTGCCGCTTGTGCCGCTGATAGTGCGCTTTGAA
>JANWYM010000492.1 GCA_025055355.1 Abditibacteriales bacterium | reverse complement strand
ACTTTGATTCTCGCCAGTGTCCTCGCGCTGGGCATCGGCGCGCGGCACGCGACGCGCTCGGCGCAGGCGCAGGGCGATGCCAAGACCGTGAAGGTGGACGACTTTGAATCAGGATTGTTGGGCTGGGCTGCCATCAAACTCTCGGAAGCTACGGGGTTTGGTCTGGACGGTGACGCCAAACTGTCGGTGACGAACGACAAGCAACAAGTGAAGACGGGTAAGGGGTCGCTGTTCTACTCCTACGACATCGCGCCCAATACGATACGCCTGCTGGCGATGCAGCGCGCGTGGGACCTGAGGGAGATGAAGTCGCTGCGTTTGTGGGTCAAGTGCAGCCACGCCACCGTCGTCCTCGTGGGCTTAACCGAGAAGGGCGGCGCAAACTACCAGGAGTTCGTCTATTGTCCGCAGGGGACGTGGCAGGAGGTGACAGTCAACCTCGACGAGTTGACGCCCGACGACCCCGCCAAAGACAGCAACCGCAAACTCGACCTCGACCAGATTGAGTCGCTGCAAATCGCCGACCTGAGCAGTTTTCTCGTCCTGTTGCTGCCCGAACTCAAAGGCGCGCGGGTGATGTGGCTGGACGACGTGGAGTTCTCCTCGAAGCCTGTCACTCAATCAACCGGCGCAACGAAGAACGCCGCAGGCAAGCCCGTTCACATCGTGGACAACTTTGAGACGCCCGTGATTCGTTGGGCGCCGCTCAGTTTCGAACTCGCCGCGCAGCCGAAAATTGGCGCGTTCGACGCGACGCTCACCATTGACCCCAGCGCACCGCCCGGCGGTGGCAAGCAATCGCTCAAGGCGACCTACCCTCGGCAAGGCATGAAGGTCAACGTCCTGCTGCGCGGCGTGGAGAAGATGGACCTCAAGCAAGCCACCGCTCTCCACCTGTGGCTGAAAACCTCTCGCGATAGCACCTTACACCTCAGTATCAAGGAGAAAGACGAGTCCACCTATCGCCAAATCGTCGAACTCAAACCCGGCGACGGCTGGAAGGAACTCACTTACGCGCTGAGTAGTTTCATGCTGCAGGAGGACAGCCAAGACGAGAACAACAGACTCGACGCCGAGCAAATCAAGGAAATCACCCTCGCTGACGTTACTACCGTCTTCGGCGGCGCAGGGGGAGATACCGATTTGTGGGTGGACGAGGTGCAGTTTGTGTTGGGCAATTAGGGCAAGAGGGACGTAGACCTGCGCAGGGTCATCCGAGTTATGTCCCATCGTCGCCGGTCGTTGTTGAGGTTCCAGAACGAGGACGAGGACGACGACGATTTGCAGGAGGAGGATGTCATGTCCCTACTCGCTGGTGTGGCACGTGCCGATGTAACCCCGCCCGTTGGGATTATGTTGAGCGGCTACGCTGCTCGCAAAACGCCTTGCGTTGGCGTCCATGACGACTTAACCGCCACCGCGCTGTATCTGGAGAAGGACGGCGTGAGTGCAGGCATCGTGGCGGTAGATGTGATTCAGATGAACGCGGAGGAAGTCGCCGAAGTGCGGGCGCGGTGTCAGGAGTTGACGGGCATCGCGGCGGAGAACATTCTGCTGGCGTGCTCGCATACGCACGGCGGCCCGGTGATGGGCGCGGGCGAGGGGGACAGGCTGCGCGCTGCTTACGCTGAGTGCCTGCGCTGGAAAATTGCGGGCGCGCTCTGCGAGGCGCGGCAGCGGGTGGTGCCGGCGCGCGTGGGGCACACGCGCAAGGAGGTCCTTTTCGCCGGCAACCGCCGCGAGCGCACGCCCGATGGACGGACGATTTTGGGCTTCAATCCCCATGGTCCGACACCGCGCTTCTCCGACCTGCTGCGCTTCGACAACGCCGAGAGCGGGGAGCCGATGGCACTGCTCTTTCAGTATGACTGCCACGGCACGACGCTGACCCAGGACAACTACTGGGTGACCGCCGACTACCCCGGCTTTGCGCGGCGGTTCATTGAGCGGCAACTGCCCGGGGTGCGCGCGGCGTTTCTGGGCGGCTGCGCGGGGAATCAAAACCCCTACCCGCGCGGCACGTTCGCGTTGGCGGAGCGACACGGCGCACGGCTCGGCGCAGCCGTCTTTGAGGGCGCATTGGACATTGAGCAAACACGCGAGGTCTCGCGCCTTGTCGTCCGTACGCTGCACGCGAGTCTGCCTCTGGAGGACTTACCTTCCATCGCAACATGCCGCGAGCAACTCAAAGCCGTCGAAGCGGAAGTAGAGGAGGAGATGAAACGCGCCACACAGCGCGCTCAGGAGACGGGCAAGCCCGCGAGTTTGTCCTGGGCAACCGAGCGCCGCCTCAAAGACGCGCAGGAGCGCCTCGCCGCCGCCGAACGCGGCGAAACAGATTTGACGATTCCGATTGAACTGCAGGTCATCGCGCTCGACGACATCGCGCTCCTCAGCCTGCCCGGGGAAATCTTCTTTGAGACGGGCGAGGAGATTCGCCGCCGTTCGCCGTTTGCGGTAACGTTCCCCGTCGGCTACGCCAATGGCGCCATCGGCTACGTGCCAACCCAAGCAGAAGTTCCCTTTGGCGGCTACGAGGTCGTGCAAGCGCGGGCGCGGCGGCACGGGCTGTTCATCCGCGACGACGCGGACGCGGTGTTGATAGAACAGGCGCTTGCAGCGCTGGCACAGGCGCGCGACGGACGATGAGCAACGCGTCCTACGTGGCGGTCAGCACCTCACGCAGCCGCGCCGCCACGACCGACACATCCTCCTCTGTCAACAGCGGCACGGCGACGTGAAACGCATTGCCGCTGCCGCGCACCCAGATGCTCGGTGCCCCCTCGCGCAACGCCTCAATGACCTGCGCGGCGGTCTTGCCCGATGCGTTCTCGTCCAGCGTGATGCGCAGTCCGCTGGACAGGCTGCGGGCGTCGGGCGCCCATTCCACTGTGACGTGCGGGATGCCCTCAATCGCCTGACGGATGACCTGCGCTTTGCGCTCGTGCTCGGCGAGGCGCGCCGTGTGATCCATGTTCAACCACTCTTGTAGCGCGACGACCACCGCGACGACCTCCTGCCGGTCCACCTTGAGCGGTCTGCCCAGCGAACGAAACGCGATGGTCTCAAACCCAATGAACGAGTGGAGAAACGCCGCGTCCACCAAGTCCTTGCGCCCGCATAAAATCCCCGTGGAGTTCAACGCCCCGAAATACTTCGCGCCGTAGCAGACAAGGTCCGCGCCCATCTGCGGATACTTGCGGAAGGTTTCAAGCGGATACACCATGCTCGCCGCGTCCACGATGACCGGCACGCCGCGCGCTTTGCCGATGCGGATGACCTCTTCGAGCGGCACGACGCCTTCCGTGCCCCATACCGCGAGGTAATGAATGGCGGCGGTCTGGTCGTTGATGGCGGCTTCGAGTTGTTCCGCCGTCGTGCCGTGCGCGTCGCCGACCTCGACCAACCTCCCGCCGAAGATGGTCAGGCAGCGGTCATACTTGTAGCGCTGCCGCGCCTGAATCAGGATTTCGTCTTTCATGCCCGTCGTGTCGGGCAGCCGCTCGATCTTCTCCGGGTCGCTGCCCGACAGGCACGCCGCCGCCCCCAGCGCAATCGCCGCCGCGCAGCCGGAGGTGACCAGCGCGGCTTCCGCGCCCAAGAGGTCGGCGATGACGGCACCCGTCCGCTTCAGCAGTTCTTCCATGTCCACAAAGTATCGGTTCGCCGCCTCCATCGCCTCGCATGCCGTC
>JANWYM010000491.1 GCA_025055355.1 Abditibacteriales bacterium | reverse complement strand
TCCCCTTACTTCCCCTTACTTCCCCTTACTTCCCCCTCCTTCCCCCCGCCGTATCACACCCAAATCAATCCCCGACTTCGGGTCAACCACCAACTTCTTCATCTTCGGCAAGATTTCTTCCATCGCCTCGATGTAAAGCCGGTCGCTGGTGACCTGCTTGGCTTTGGCATATTCGGCGGCTAACTGGGCGAAGTGAGCGGCATCGCCTTGGGCTTCGTTGACTTTTTTGGTGCGGTAGGCGTGGGCTTCGTTGAGCAACTTCTTCGCTTCGCCACGCGCTTTGGGGAGAATATCGTTTGCGTAGGCGTAGGCTTCATTGATGATGCGGTCGCGGTCGGCGCGCGCGCTGGCAACGTCCCGAAAGGCGTCGGCAACTTCGGCGGGCGGGGTGGTTTGCGTAATCGTGACGGCGGTGATGGTGATGCCGACGTCGTATTGACCGTGCAGAATTCGCTGGGCCGTCTGGCGAATGGCATTTTGCGCCTCGACTTTGCCCGTCGTGAGCAGCGAGTCCACGGTGCGCTCGGCGACTGCTTGCGCCAGCCCTGCTTCGGCGGCTTTGGCGATGAGCGCTTCCACGTCCTGCGCACGGAACAGGTAAGCCAGCGGGTCGGCAACCGTATATTGCACGGTCATCACTACGTTGACGAGGTTCTGGTCGCCCGTCAAAAACTCCGCCCGCCGCGTCGGCGCTTGTCCCAACGGCTGCCCCGCCAGTTCCGCGCCCACCGTCACCTGCCGCACCTGTCGCACTTTCAGTTTGTTCACGCGATCAATCGGGAACGGCAGACGATAATGCACGCCCGGCGGCACCCGCTCCGGCAACGCTCTCCCAAACCGCTGCACAATGGCTTGCTCGTCAGGCTGAACGAAATAGATGCCTGAGAGCAGATACAAGATGATGGCGGTGATAATTAGTTTTTTGTTCATGAAGTTCATCGGGTTCATGGGTTGATGGGTTTATGGGGCTCATGGTCGGTCATGTAATCTGCTGAATCTTCTTTGACTTGCGACATCCATTCACGGCGCTGGACATTGAAAGTTCAGTTTATCTTTGAAATGGTAACGCCCATCTCCTTCCACTAAGAGCCTATTCGAAAACCTCACTCTCTCTTTACCAAGAGGACCCCAGGGGGTTGTTGACTGGCTCTGGACCTCCCCCGACCCTTCCTTGGCAAGGAGGGGAGAGTTTGCGGATAGGCTCTAAGTTTGCCCCAATTGAGTCCATTGCCCGAATGAGTTGCTTGCCCACAGTGTCTTGAGCAAGCGGTCCCCACGTTATCACCTTATCCCCAATCTCATCCTCTCATTGCTCCAGTCTCTCAAATACCTCAAACTCTTCAATGGACCTATACTCCCCCGTGCCAGCCATAAATCTCCCCTCCTCAATGACTCTTGACTTCATGACCCCGTGAACTCCATGCCCCCATGCACTCATTTCTTCCTTCCCTCTGTGAGCAGCCGCAGCAGTTCCGAATCCGACGACAGCACCGCCGTGGTTTTGTCGTCAATGACTTTGCGATACGCTTGCAGGGTGCGCACGAGTTGATAGAACTCCGGGTCGCGGGAGTAAGCCGCGCCGTAGATGCGCGTTGCCTGCGCGTCGCCGTCGCCCTTGATGCGCTCGGCGTCGCGGTAGGCTTCAGAGAGGATGCGCTCCCTTTCACGGTCGGCTTCCGACTTGATGCGCAGGGCGGCTTCCTCGCCTTCCGCCCGATATTGTTTAGCAATGCGTTCGCGCTCGGCTCGCATGCGGGCGAACACGGCTTCCTTGTTTTGCTCGGGCAAGTTCAACCGTTTGATGCGCACATCTAACACGTCAATGCCGAAGTTCTGCTGCGCGACTTCGCGGCGCACCTGCTCTGTCACGTTGCGCATCAGCGATTCGCTTTGCACTTGACCGGGGATGGTGGACACCAACTGCGACAGGTCAGCGTTGCCGATCTCCGCCGCCAACGCTGCCCACGTGATGTCGTGCAAGCGCATTTCCGCGCCTACGAGGTCGTTCATCGTTTGCAGGAACGCCTTGGGGTCAGTGATGCGCCACACCACGTAGTTGTCCAGCACGAGGTTCTTTTTGTCCTTCGTCAGAAACTCCGACGCGACGGGGTTGTAAACCTGCAATCGCTTGTCGAACGACCGCCGTTGCTGAAACGGCCACTTCGCGTGCAGCCCCGCCTGCGCGATGAGTCGCACCGGGCGCCCGAACTGCGTGACCATCACGAACTCGGTCTCGTCCACAGCGAAGAAGGTGGACTTCAGGAGAATGAGCGCAAGAGCGATGAGGGTGATGATAGTCCAGTGACGGCGTCCGTTCATAACTCCTTTACCCCTTTTCCTCCTCCTCCATCAACCCCGGCGCCAATTCCTCCGTTGGCGGAGTTTGTGGCGGCTGAGGTTGTTGTTCAGGCACAATGACGTTTCCTTTCTCGTCCAAGAAAAACATCTGCCGCCTGCCGGTTTTACGCGCGTCCACGATGAACTTCTCGCGTCCTGCCCAGACCTCTTCCATCGTCTCCCAGAACAGCCGCGTGCGGGTTACGTCGGGGGCGGTGCGGAAGGCGGTCTGCTGCTGAACGAACCGTGCGGCGTCGCCTTGCGCGCGCCGAACGCGCCCGACGCGGAAGCCTTGCGCCTCCTGCACCTTCGCGTGCGCCGCGCCGCGCGCTTTGGGGACTTGCTCGTTGCGGTAGGCTTCGGCTTCGTTGATGAGTTTGCTCTTCTCCTCGAACGCGCTGGAGACGGCGCGGAAGGCATCCACGACCTCGACAGGCGGGTGAACGTCCTGCAAGCGCACGGCGCGGACGCGAACGCCGACATCGTAAGCGTCCAGCCGTTTTTGCAGTTGCGTCTGACAGGCGCGCTCCAACTGTGTGCGCCCCGTCGTCAGCACGGCGTCCAGCGGCGTCACGGCGACGAGTTGCCGCAAGGTGGACTCGGCGGCGGCGCGCACGAGAGCGTCTGCGTCGCTGGCGCGGAACAGAAACTTTGCCGCGTCCTTAAGGTTGTATTGCACGACGCCGTTGAGTTCCACCAGGTTTTCATCGCCCGTCAGCATGACGGCTTCCTCCGTGCGCTTTTCGTAGCGCCCCTCGCGGTGCTGGATGTTCCACTCGTAGGCGACGGGCTCCGTTATCCCATAGGGGGCGGACGCTACGCTGCGCCGCGTGCGAAAGCCAATCTCAACGGCGCGAATCTGGTGCGGCGCGATTTTCGTGACGCGCTCTATCGGATACGGGAAATGCCAATGTAACCCTGGCGGCATGGGGTGGGGCAAGCGTTTGCCGAATTGCTGCACGACGGCGACTTCGTGCGGTTGAACGATGTAAAACCCAGACATTAAGTAAAGCGCAGCGGCTGCCGCCGCCCCTCCTTTGATGACCTGCGGACGATGCTCTCGCAGCCAAGACGCCCCGTGCATAGCGCGACGGCGCACGAAGGACATCCAGCCGCCGACTTGCGCGCGCGAGAGGAGGCGCAGGGAGTTGAGCAGCACGGCGAGCGCGCCGACCTGATGGGCAATCGCCGCCCCGACCGGGCTGAGGTAGCCGGTCGCGCAGGCGACCAACATCGCGCCGTTGTAGCCGAAGCCGAACAGCAGGATGTTTTCGTGAATGGTGCGCAGCATCTTCCGCGCGACCCTCACCACGGCGGTCAGCGCCGACAGGTCTTCGCGCATCAGCACAACGTTGGCG
>JANWYM010000490.1 GCA_025055355.1 Abditibacteriales bacterium | reverse complement strand
AGGCGTAATCCGCGTAATCCGTGCCATCCGCGAACAGCGCCGCTTGATGGACAGAAAATTCCTCGTAGCCGACTCCCGCAACCCCCAGCAGATGGCACGCTTCGCAGCGGCGTTGAGCGCGTGGGAGCCGCGCCTGTCGGTGTTCTGCTATCAGCGAACCCAGCGGCTTTTCATGCCGAACCGAACGCTGTATGCGCTGCTGATGGACGGACAAACGACCCTGCGGCGCGGCGACGTTGAGCGCCCGATGAGCGCGGGCGATATGGCGGTGATTGCCCGCAACATTGCTGTTCAAGTAGAAGCCCCGTCCGACTTCATCGTGTTCGCCTACGACGGTCCCTCGCCCGACCACTTCGACGACGAGTTCGTGCAGCGCGACGGGTTTGAAGTCCACGTCTTCGACCCGTCGGGCAAATACAAAAGCACCTGCGGCTACCGCAAAGAAGTCATCTTCGCCCACGATTTGCGCTACCGCATCCGCTACCACTTCGTCGAAATCGCCCAGCCGCGCCCGCACGTGCACGAGGACATGGTGGAGTTCTACTACGTCCTCTACGGCGAGGGGCACATCGCCCTCGGCGAGACGCTGGATGACCTCAAGCGCATCCCCGTCCGCACCGGCTCCGTCGTTGCGGTCGGACCGCGCCTCTATCACCCACCATCGGACGGGTTGGGGATGTCCATCATCTTTCTTTACGATGAGCGGACGCATGAGAGGATGAAAGGAGAAGCGAAGCATTTTGTTATGGCTTAGCCCTTCCGCTTACCAGGGGGATCATAGGGGTTTGTTGGCTGGCTCTGGACCTCCGCCGACCCTTCCTTGGTAAGGAGGGGGAGAGTTTGCGCAGAGGCTCAAAAAGTGCTTCTCTTCTACTTTCCCCCAACAAACCTCAAATACTCTGCCGATACCGCAAACCGCAGCAGTTCTCGCACGCGGTCAGCGGTGGTGCGGTCGACGTCTGCCTTCTCTTGCAGCAGCCAGCGCACGCCGCGCCGTCGAGCATCAGAGATGTGCGGCGCGTAATCGGGCGCAAGATGCAGCAGCGCTTGGCACGATGCCGCGAGGCTGCCACTGAGGAGAAGCCCCGCTCGGTCCGCGCTGAACTCCACGCCTTGAATCCAACTGCGCACCCAGTCGTGAACAACCTCGGGCAGCACGGTTTCCTGCTCGGCGTCAGGGAGGAGTTCGCCGACGGTGTTGACGACTTTCTGCGTGCGCGATTTTTTGGGCAACAACTCGCTGACTCTCTTGACCGCGCGGTTCGCCCGCGTCCAGCCCAACACCTTCGTGCCCAACTTAATCGGCGTGCGCACGAGGAACGGCACTTGTTCGAGAATCAAATCCTCCAGCCGCTCTGGGCTGATTTGCAGCAGGGCGGCATGTCCGCCTTTGATATGCTGCAAATTGTGCGCCACGCCAAAGCGCATTTCGGCAAGAGACAAACGCTGCGGCGCCGCGCCGTCGCCCTCGCTGACGAAATCGTGATGGACGCACAGAAACGGCGATCGGTCCACCATCACCGTAAACAACCTCTCCTCTCCCCGCGCGATGCGGATGTCGGGCGCGTTCATGTCCAGCGCTTGGGCGCACGCCTCGACGGCGCGGCACAGTTGCGGGAAGGTCTGCGGCGTTGCCTTCTCCGTGACGCGCGCAATCGCCCGCGCGGTTTCATCGCCCTCGAGCAGGTGCAGCACGCGCCCGAACAGCGAGGCCAGTTTGTGCCGTCGTTCTCGTTTCTCGCGGGGATGGACAACCAACGCCTCGTGCCTCGAACGGTCTAACTTTCGTGGCGTGCGGTCAACGGCTTCGACGACATTCCCCTCCGCTCCGCCGTCCAGCACCACGCACGCTTCCCACAGCGCCATCAACGCCGGGTCGTCGTGCCACTCGGCGGCAGCGATACCTTCGCGCAACTGCCGCGCTGCTTCCACATTCAACGGGTCTTTTTCCAACCACGCGCGGCAAGCGTCTACACTACTGGGTAAATTGAGGTTCATGGGACTTGAAACTCGTCATCGTAATCTTACGCGTAATCTTACTCGCTTCGTAGCCGCCTCGCTTACAGAGCGATTGGGATTACGACGGGTGGCGACGATTATAGCACAGCCGCGTCTTTCAATACAAACCGGAACTTCTGGGAGGAATCGTCGTCCAAGCCGTTGAAACTTTGTGAGGGTTTGGACGAAGCTGATTGGGGGAAAAGTGATGATGAATTTTTATGGAGGTGTTCTCCTGCATGAAGAAAGATAGGGCACGCCATATTGGACGCTGGCTGGTGGTCATTGTGCTGTTTGCGAGTGTATCCGCCGTCAGCGCGTATTTGGTTGTCAAGTGGCAGCATCCGCACGCGCCCATGTTCAGCGTCAGCGAGGCATCGCCGCCGTCGCTTGCCGGGCTGGAAGCCGCGTTTCACAGCGTAGCGCAACGCTTACAGCCGTCGGTGGTGACGGTTGCCACGCGGGGCAAGCCCAGGATGTTCAGTTCTCTTCAGGACATGTTTCGAGATTCCCCGGAGCCGTCGCAACCGGAGGAGCGAAAGAGGTTAGAGGACATCCACAGGCGGTTGCTGTTGGGAGTAGGCTCTGGTCTCATTGTGCGCAAAGACGGCTACATCCTCACGAACGCGCACGTCGTCAAAGACGCCGAGCAGGTGGATGTAACGCTCAACGACGGCACGGTGCTGAAAGCCAAAATCGTCGGGCAGGAGCCGCGTGCCGACATCGCCGTTCTGAAGGTGGACGCGAAACGCGATTTGCCAGCGGCGACGCTGGGCGACTCCGACAAGGTGAAAGTCGGGCAGTTTGCCATTGCCATCGGCAACCCCGTTAATCTCAAAGGCACGGTGAGCGTCGGTGTGGTGAGCGGACTGAACCGTTCGCTCGGCAAACTCATCAGTTTGATCCAAACCGATGTGGCGATTACCTCCGGTAGCAGCGGCGGTCCGCTGTGCAACCTGCAGGGGGAAGTCATCGGCATCAACACGATGATTACCCGCGAGTCCGTCGGGCTGGGCTTGGGTGTGGTGCCGTTTGAAGGCGGCGTGACGGGCTACGGTTTTGCCATACCCATCAATGTCGCCCAGCGCGTGATGAATGACCTTCTGACCAAGGGCAAAATCAGTTACGGCTATCTGGGGGTCGAGATGGACTCGCTGCCAGCGGAGGAGGCGGCGGAGGCGAATGTGAAGAAGGGTGTCGTCGTGCGTCGCGTCCAGCCCGGCTTCGCCGCAGAGAAAGCCGGGTTGAAGGCGGGTGACATCATTACGCATGTAGATGGGAAAGAGATAGAAGGCATGGAAGCGATGCAGCGCGAAATCCGCAGCCGTCGCGCGGGCGACAAGGTAACCCTGACCCTCATACGGGACAAGCGACAACTGCAACTCGTCGTGCAGTTGAGCGAGTTGCCCGACTTGGATGAACCGCTGCCGCAGCGTCCCGAACCGCCGAAACCCAAAACCAAACCAGAAAGCAACGAAGGCAAACCCCTTCGGGAGTCCGGGCGCGCCCCTGACGAAGACGCCGCGCCGCCCACGCCCAAACCCCACATCAAATTGCACGAATGGCGTGGCATCCGCGTCCAGGAGTTAGACCCCGAAGCCCGCGACTATCTCAAGTTGCCCCAGTCTGAGACCGGCGTCTTCATCACAGGCGTCGAACACGACTCCCCCGGCTACAAAGCCGGACTGGAAGACGGCGATGTCA
>JANWYM010000048.1 GCA_025055355.1 Abditibacteriales bacterium | reverse complement strand
GGAACTGCGGCGGGCGGTGCGGCGCATCGAGAACGCCAAAGAGGTGGTGAGTTGGGGCAAGATCAGCGGCGCGGTGGGGACGTACGCCAACATTGACCCGCGCGTGGAGCAGTTGGTCTGCCAGTCGCTCGGATTGACGCCTGCCCGCGTCAGCACGCAGATCCTTCAGCGCGACCGCCACGCGGAATACATGGCGGCTTTAGCCATCACCGCAGCGTCGTTGGAAAAGTTCGCCACGGAAATCCGCAACTTGCAGCGCACGGAGATTCTGGAGGTGGAAGAGCCGTTTCAGGCGGGGCAGCGCGGCTCGTCGGCGATGCCGCACAAGCGCAACCCGTTCCGCTGCGAGCAGATCTGCGGTTTGGCGCGGGTGGTGCGCGGCAACTTGATCCCCGCGATAGAAAACATTGCGACGTGGCACGAACGCGACCTGACCAACTCCTCCGTGGAGCGCGTCGCCTTAGCGGATAGCAGTCTGCTGGTGGACTACATGACACGCCGCTTCACGCGCATCATGGAAGGGCTGGTGGTCTACCCCGACAACATGAAGCGCAACCTGGAGCGCACCCAAGGCGTGATCTTCTCCCAGCAGGTCATGCTGGCTCTGATTGACAAGGGCTGGCAGCGCGAGGACGCTTACACCCTGGTGCAAGAGAAGGCGATGCAGGCGTGGACCGAGCAGAGACCGTTCCGCGCCCTGTTGGAAGCCGATCCCCGCGTGCGCGACGCCCTCACGCCCGCCGAGCTGGACGCGTGCTTCGACTACGGTTACCATACCAAGCACGTGGACTACATCTTTGAGCGGGTGGGGATTGCATGACCGCAGAAGAGGCACAAACAGCGACGCTGGCGGATTTTCTTGTCAGGCAAAGTCGTCAAGGGTTCACGGAGAAACTGCTTGAGCGCGACATCAGCGAACGCGATGTAGAGCGAAGGCTGTCAACGGATTGCGGTAACGGATTAAGCGGACTGCTTTCGGATCGGACGTCGACGCCATCCACTTAATCCGTTACCGCAATCCGTTGACAGCGGTGGCGCTATTTGGACGAGGTGCGTGAAGAAGCCGACGTTGCTCGTTGATGATCGCCCGTCAACCATCAACCATCAATTATTCACATGAAAGCCTCAATCATCATCACCCTCAAAAAATCCCTCTTCGACGCGCAGGGCGCGACGGTGCAGAAAGCCTTGCATCACCTCGGTTACACTAACGTCAAAGACCTGCGCATCGGTAAGTTCATCACCATCGAACTGGACGGCGACGACCCCGCCGCCCTGCGGGCGCAAGTGGAGGAGATGTGTCAGAAGTTGCTCGCCAACCCCATCATCGAGGAGTTTCGTGTCGAGGTGGACGGGCAGCCCGTGACAGCGGTTGAAGAGATGAAGGTCGCGTCCCCGCCGCGCAAGAACAAGAAGAGAGGCTCGTTGCGCGACACCGCGCCGGTGATGTCGAGAGCGTTTCAGGTCTCGCGGGAGGAACTGACCCATCTGTCCCCGACGGAGGACATCCGTCTTCTTCAGGAGGTGTGGGAAGAAAACGGCGACTGGATAGATGAGCAGTTGGAGTTGCGGGGGGCGACGTGGCTGCTGATTGTCGGCGGGCGCATCGTCGGCGCTTACCAGAGCGATAAGGACTGGCCCAGCGATGAGGAGGTGCGCGCCCTGGAGCAGCGGGAGGGGAAGGCGGCGTGGTTCTTGGGTCGGCGTCCCGACCTGATTGAAGAAGCGAGCGCGTGGACGCCTCTGCCGGAGGATGCCTATCCGACGTTGGCGGTGTTGGTGGCGCACCCGCAGTGGGACGAGGCGGAAGCGGCGCAGCGCGGGGTGTCACTTATCGCGGACTTTGACACGGGGAATCCGTTTGTTTTCTTTGATTACAGCGACCTGCGACGGCAAGGTATCATCAGCGCACGCGACGTGAGAGGCGGATACCAGTCGGAACATCTTCATGAACCTTTCATCGTCAACGTGGCGACCGTAGCGATGTGGGTGAGGGACGCACGCGGACAGCGGCACCGCCTGACGCGCTTGTGCGACTGTGTGCTGAACTGGGAGCGCAGCCCGTTCCGCCTGATCAACCCGCAGCGCCAAGCCCTCGTCGGGCGCCCGTTGCTGCTGGGGTTTCCTTTGACCGTCGAACTGGACGGTGAAAAGAAGCAAACCAAGGTCAAGCGCGTCGGGAAGCGGAAGAAGTGAGCGGAGACGGAGAGGTGACCGTTGACCATGAAAGCCCACATCGTTATCACCCTCTACTGGGACGGCAACGACCCCGCTACGCTGCGGTCGCATTCTGCCAATGATTTGATGGCGACACGAGGGGGCAACCCATGAAAGCGATGGAAGAAATGAAGGATGCGTCTCCTCCTAAGCGCAAGCCAAAGGCTAAGTTGCGCGATACGGCGCCTGTAAGGGTCAAGGCGTTTCAGATTTCGCGGGAGGAGTTCATTGCTTTGCCTCCAGACGAGATAGAAAAAATCTCTATGGACATCTGGAAAGAGAACGGCAAGTGGATAGATGAGCAGTTTGCCGCCCGGCAAGCGAAGTGGTTACTGGTGGTCGGCGGAAGGATCGTTGCCTCTTACCCAGACGACGAGAGCTGTCCCAGTGAGGAAGCACTACGACAAATCGAGCGGTGTGAAGGCAGGATCGCGTGGATGTTGGGGCACGAGGACGAGGAGATGATTGAGGAAGGTGTGGCGTGGTCTGCGATTTCAGTGAGGGATGCCTATCCCACCCTGCCTGTCGGGGTGGCTCATAAAGACTGGGGCATGGAAGAGATTAGGCAACGGGCGTTGTTCTACAATGCCGACTTCGACACGGGCAGCCCGTTTGTTTTGCTTAACTACAAGGAGTTGGTAGCGCAAAACATCGCGCCGATGCAGCCCCTCAGCAACATGCTCCGCAAAAGTCATCTGGGGCGCTCTTACGTAACCTGCCGTCTGCCTGTGGCTTTGTGGGTTGAGGATGAACGCGGTAAGAAGCATCGTTTAGAGTACCCATGCGACTGCGTGTTGAACTGGGAGCGCAGCCCGTTCTGCCTGGTCAACCCGCAGCGCCAAGCCCTCGTCGGGCGGCCGTCGCTGCTGGAATTCCCCCTGACCGTGGAACTGGACGGCGCGCAGAAGCAAACCAAAGTCAAGCGCGTCGGAAGGAGGCGCAAGAAAAAATGAACTTCGGCGTGGTCGTTTTCCCCGGCTCCAACTGCGACGTGGACGCTTATCACGTCATCAAAAACGTCCTCGCACAACCTGTGGACTACGTCTGGCATCAGGAGACAAACCTGTCGAAATATGACTGCCTCGTGCTGCCCGGCGGGTTCTCTTACGGTGACTATCTGCGCTGCGGAGCGATTGCGCGGTTTTCGCCGGTGATGCAGGCGGTGCAGGAACACGCCGCGAGGGGCAAACTGGTCATCGGCATCTGCAATGGATTTCAGATTCTCGTCGAAGCGCGTCTGCTGCCCGGCGCGCTCCTCAAAAACGTGGGGCAGCGGTTCGTGTGCAAGTTCGTCCGCATCCGCTGCGAGAATGACGACACGCCGTTCACGCGCCGACTGACGAAAGGTCAAGTGCTGTCCATGCCCGTCGCGCACGGTGAGGGATGCTACTACTGCGACGCGGCGACGCTCGCCGCGTTGAAAGCGAACCATCAAATCGTGTTCCGCTACGACGGCGACAACCCCAACGGCTCGCTGGACGACATCGCCGGCATCTGCAACCGCGAGCGCAACGTCTTGGGCATGATGCCGCACCCCGAGCGGGCAGCGGAGGCGATTCTGGGCAGCGTGGATGGGCGCGGAGTTTGGGAGTCTATCGTGCAGGGATGACAGATGAGGTGCGCGCGGCGATGGGATTGGGGCTACATGCCCCCGGTTCCGGCGTGGACATCATCGAGGTTCTGCGCGAAGCAAACAGGTTCACCGATGAAGAGGCTGCCACCTTCATCGAGATGGTGCCGTTTCGCAACCGTGTGGTGCATCTTTTGCATTAACGCCGACGTCGTTTACAAAATTCTGACCACTGCACTTGGCGACGTAGAAACTTTCTACCAACGGCTGATAGCCACCATTGAAAAAGAATCACAGGGAGAGCGCGATGCTTGAGAAAGCCCTCGCGTTGGGCATGAAGGAAGAAGAATACCACCGCGTCGTGGAGATTTTGGGGCGGGTGCCGACGGAGACGGAGTTGGCGATGTATTCCGTCGAGTGGAGCGAACATTGCGGCTACCCGCGCTCGCGCGCGCTGCTGAGGTTGCTGCCGAGAACGGGAAAGTTCAAAACGCTCATCGGGCAGGACGCGGGCGGGATCGAGATTGCACCGGGGCTTGCCATCGTCTTCAAGATGGAAAGCCACAACCACCCCTCGCAGGTCGAGCCCAAGCAGGGCGCGGCGACGGGTATCGGTGGGATTGTGCGCGACATCTTCGGCAGTGGGGCGCGTCCCATTGCGCTGCTCGACTCATTGCGGTTCGGCGATTTGCGGACGCCGCTGGCGCGATATCTGTTCAACGGCGTGGTAGACGGCATCCAGTCGTATGGCAACTCCATTGGCGTTCCCACCGTCGGCGGCGAGGTTTACTTCAACGAGTGCTATCGGGGCAACTGCCTTGTCGGGGTGATGTGCGTCGGCGTGGCGCGGGCTGAGGACTTGATTTCCGCCAGAGCGCGCGGCGTGGGCAACAGCGTGATTTACTTTGGCAACAGCACGGGGCGCGACGGCATCGGTGGGGCGAGCATCCTCGCCTCGCACGAGTTGGGCGAAGATGAAGAGAAACGTCCGACGGTGCAAATCGGCGACCCGTTCACGGAGAAGTGTTTAATCGAGGCAACGCTGGAAATGCTGCGCACGGGCGCGGTGGTGTCGCTCAAGGACATGGGCGCGGCGGGGCTGACCTGCTCCACCTGCGAGCAGGCGGCGGCGGGCGAGGTGGGGATGGAGATTGACTTGGACCAAGTCCCCCTGCGCGAGGCGGACATGGAGCCGTGGGAAATCATGATGAGCGAGTCGCAGGAGCGGATGCTCGCCGTCGTGGAGAAGGGACGCGAGGAGGAGGTGTTGAGCATCTGCCGCCGCTGGGACCTCGGCGCTGCCGTCATCGGGCAGGTCACTGGCGATGGCATGATGCGCGTGCGACATCGCGGCAAAGTCGTCGCCGAGATGCCCGCGAAAAGTTTAGCCGAAGCGCCGTTGTATCATTTACCCGCCGAAGAGCCCGCTTACATCAAGCAGGTGCGGTCGTTCGACCCCTCGCAACTTCCAGAGCCGAGCGACTACAACGACGTGCTGCTCAAACTTCTCGCCTCACCGAACATCGCCAGCAAGGAGTGGGTGTTCCATCAATACGACCACACCGTTCAGACGAACACCGTCGTCGCGCCGGGCAAAGGCGACGCGGCTGTGCTGCGCCTCAAATTCAGTGACCAGTTCTCAGTAGCCAGTAACCAGTCACGCCTCACGCCTCACGCCTCGCGCCTCGGCATCGCCGCCGTGACCGACTGCAACGCGCGCTACTGCTACCTCGACCCCTGCCTCGGCGCGCAGATAGCGGTGGCGGAGGCGGCGCGGAATCTGGTCTGCGTCGGCGCGGAGCCCGCCGCCGTGACCGACTGCCTCTGTTTCGGCAACCCCGAAAAGCCCGAGAGGTTCTGGCAGTTCAAGCGAGCGGTGGAAGGTATCGCCACCGCATGCGAGTTCTTTGACCTCCCCGTCGTCAGCGGCAACGTGAGTTTTTACAACGAAACGCCCGCATCGGTCATTCATCCCTCGCCGCTGATTGGCATGATTGGCGTGCTGTCCGATGTCACGCAACATTTGACTTTGGGCTTCAAACGCGAAGGTGATATAATAGCCCTCGTTGGAGAGACGGGTGACGATCTGGGTGGCACGGAATACTTACACGTCATTCACGGCTTGGAAGTTGGCGCGCCGCCCTCATTGGACTTTGAACGCGAACGCGCCGTGCAGCGCACGGTGCTGGAAGCGGCGCAAAAGGGACTCCTCTCATCAGCGCACGATTGCTCCGAAGGCGGCTTGGCGGTCGCGCTCGCCGAATGTTGTATCGAAGGTGGAATCGGGGCTGCCGTTGAATTACGCAAGAGGCAAGACACAAGCCGTAATGACGCTTTGCTCTTTGGAGAGAGTCAGTCGCGCATCATCGTCTCTCTTCCCGAACAGCGGGTCAACGACCTTCTGAACATCGCTCAACAACATGGAGCGCCGGTGACGATGCTCGGCAAAGTCGGCGGTCAGCGGTTGAGGGTGAACGACCTGATTGATGTGGACGTTTCCGCCCTCGACCGCGCGTGGCGAGGTGCTATCCCATGTCTGATGAACGCCTAACAAACGCTGGGTTCAGGGGGAAGGGTTTAGGGTTACGGGAGCGCCGTGAACCCTTCGCCCCCGGTGAAAGCCCCAAGTGCGAGTGCGGCGTCTTCGGCGTTTACGCGCCGGGGCAGGAGGTTGCGCGCATCGCCTATTTTGGCTTGTTCCAGTTGCAGCATCGCGGACAGGAGAGCGCGGGCATTGCCGTCGCGGACGGCGAGCGCGTGCAGGTGCACCGCGACATGGGGTTGATCTCGCAGGTGTTCGACGAGGAGCGCATTGCTTCCATGCACGGGCATATCGCCATCGGACACACGCGCTACTCCACATCCGGCTCCAGCAAACTGTGCAACGCGCAGCCGATTTTGGGCAGATGCTCTGAAGGCGAGATCGCGATGGGACACAACGGCAACCTCGTCAACGCGATAGGGCTGCGGCGCGTTTTAGAGCAGCAAGGGATGGAGTTCAGCACGACGGTAGATTCTGAGGTCATCGTCAAACTGCTCGCCGCCCTGTCGGACCTGCCCCTCGCAAACGCCCTACCGCAACTCATGCAGCGCCTCGAGGGGGCTTACTCCATCGTCGCCTGCACGCCCCAAAAACTCATCGGCTTCCGCGACCCGCACGGCGTGCGCCCGCTGTGCATCGGGCGGCTCAACAATCGAGGTTGGGTGCTGGCGTCGGAAACCTGCGCCCTGCCTGTCGTGGGTGCGCACTACGTGCGCGAAGTCGAGCCGGGGGAAATCGTCATCTTCGACGAAACCGGGATCCGGGAGATCAAAACCGGCGCGAACTCACGGCAGGCAATGTGCGTGTTTGAGTTCATCTATCTGGCGCGACCCGACAGCCACCTCATGGGCAAGTCGGTTTACACCGTGCGGCGGCGCATGGGCAACCTCCTCGCGCAGGAGTATCCCGCCAAAGCCGACCTCGTCATCGGCGTGCCGGACTCGGGCATCCCCGCCGCCATCGGCTACGCGGAGGCGTCGAGGATTCCCTACGGCGAGGGGCTCATTCGCAACCGTTACATCCACCGCACCTTCATTCAACCCGACCAACGCATGAGGGAGATGGGCGTGCGCATGAAGTTCACCCCGCTGCCCGAAACGCTGCGCGGCAAGCGCATTGTGGTCGTCGAGGACTCCATCGTGCGCGGCACCACCACGCGCAACCTCATCCACGTCCTGCGCGAAGCGGGCGCGCGCGAGATTCACATGCGCGTCAGTTCGCCGCCGTATATGTGGCCGTGCTTCTACGGCATTGACACCCCCGACCGCGACAAACTCATCGCCTCCCGCCTCACGGTGGACGAAATCTGCGAATACATCGGCGCGGACACGCTGGGCTACCTCAGCCTCGACAACGTCTTCAAAGCCGTCGGCATCTCCCGCAAACACTTCTGCGCGGCGTGCTTTGATGGGAAGTATCCCATCAAAATCCCCAAGGACATGAAGCTGACGAAACTGGCGTTAGAGGAGGCGAATGAGGGATGATACATGGTATAGCCTTAAGCCCCGGCGAGAAAGTTTTATGGCAGGGCAAACCGAGTCTGCCGCTTTATCTGAGGCGGTGGCTCGCTACCTGGACACTGTTGCCTATGTTATGGCACACCAATTCAGGTCTGCCCATCCTTTATCGTCTGATAGGGATACCCTTTTATCTCCTCGCTCTTCTCATCCCTTTCCCCTACCTCGTTTATCTCTTGCTGAAGTGGAGCAGAACGAGATACGGCGTGACGGACAAACGCATTCTAACTTTCTGTGGCAAGGGAGCGAAATGTTTACCTCTCGACCAATGCATGCACGTTGAGTTAGTGAGCGGTGGAAAAGGCGATTGTGGGACGCTGATGTTCTACGAGGATGACGCCGCCCGATCTGTGGGGTTTGCTCGATTGACATTCCTCCTCATTCCTCACGTCCGCGAAGTGCATGACATCATCGAGAACGTGCGGAGGGGAATATAAGAGAGGAAATCAGGGCGGCTGTTATCCTGATGATGCTGCCTGTGTTGTCAAATTGATTGACGAGCGCTCCCGTGTCTACCGCCGTCGGAGGAAGCGATAGTGGAGGGGAAGCATGACCAACTCTGAACGTTCATCTGCATCGGCTTACGCCGCCGCGGGCGTCGACCGCTCCCGCGCTGCTGAGGCGATTGCGCGGATGAAGGCGCATGCCCGCTCGACGTTCACGCCCAACGTGCTGGCGGACATCGGCTTGTTCGGTGGGTTGTTTGCGCTCGATAAGGAGCAGTATCAGGAGCCGGTGCTGGTCGCCACGACGGACAGCGTGGGCACGAAACTCAAGGTCGCGTTCATGATGAACAAGCACGACACGGTGGGGATTGACATCGTGTCGCATTGCGCGAACGACGTGCTGGCGCAGGGCGCACAGCCGCTGTTCTTCCTCGACTACATCGGGACGAGCCAACTCGACCCCGAGGTCATGGCAACCGTAGTCGCGGGCATCGCCGAGGGCTGCAAGCAAGCGGGCTGCGCCCTCATCGGCGGGGAGACGGCGGAGTTGCCCGGATTTTACAACGCAGGCGAATACGACCTTGTAGGCATGATGGTCGGCGTCGTGGAGAAGTCACGTCTCATTGATGGGCGCGACATCAAAGTTGGCGATAGGGTCATCGGCTTGCTCTCATCGGGCTTGCACACCAACGGCTACTCGCTCGCCCGCAAGTTGTTGTTTGAGGTCGCGGGCTACACGCCCGACACCGTGCTGCCCGAACTCGGCTGCACCATCGGCGAAGAACTTCTGAAGCCGCACCGCTGCTACGTCAAACCTGTCCTCTCGCTCCTCAATGACCCCTCAATTCCCCAATTTCCCCCTTGCCCCGTCAAAGGCATCGCTCACATCACGGGCGGCGGGTTGATTGAGAACGTCCCCCGCATTTTGCCGCCAGGCTGCAAAGCCTCCATCGGGCGCGGGAGTTGGTGTGAGCCTGAAATCTTCGGCGTCCTGCAGCGGCTCGGCAACGTGCCGACGGAGGAGATGTTCCGCGTGTTTAACATGGGCATCGGACTTGTCCTCATCGTGGACGCCCAACATGCCCCCCGCATGGCGTCGCAATTGATGAGGAGCAGCGGCATCCCCGCCCCCATCATCGGGCGGATTGACGCCACCGACGGCGCGCCGACGTGCGAGATCGTCGAGGTGTGATTTAACATATCCAAAACATTCCCGCAACTGAAACTTAACCGCAGCGCAAATCGCTCTTAACCCCTGCGCGGCATCGTTATTGCTGAGACTGTCGTGCAGGAGGAGACGCCCATGCGTGAGGCTGTGGTGTTGTTGATTGAAGAACATGAGCCGCTGCGAATCCTCTACGAGCAGGCGTTGGCGGATGAAGGTTACACGGTCATCGCCGCCCGTGATTGCAGCGAAGCCCTGAACAAAGTCGGCGCCACCCGCCCTGACGTGATCGTGCTGGAGCCGACCAACGCGCGCTGCCCGCACGAGGCGTGGTCGTGCTTGCGGCAAGCGGTCGGCAACCTGCCTATCATCTGGAACAGCGGTCGTCCCGACTACCGCGAGCGAGCCAAAGCCGCTGGTGTTGCCTTTGTGTTGAAGTCGTCCGACGTGGACGTACTCTGCGCGCAGGTGCAGCGCACGTTTGACTAACGACGGACAGCGTGCCGTTGGGTATTTTCCCTGCGAGGCGTTTTGCCCCCCTGGAATCTCCCCGTTTTTCTTGCGCCCGGTGCCCCGCCAGAGGTATACTGTTGCGCGCGTTGCCGATGCGCTATGCCATGTCGAACTCTTACTTGCGGAGGACAACCACCATGAAAATCGGCTTTGCGGAACGGGACATCACGCCGGTGAAAGGGACGGAACGACCGGGCGGTTACGGGAAGGCGTTTCACGACGGGAAGGTGCACGACCCGTGCAAGGTGCGAGCGGCGGTGTTGGATGATGGGCGGGAGCAAGTGGCGCTGGTGGGCGTGGACGCGCTGATGGTGCCGCGCTCTGTTGTGTTAGCGGCGCGGGCGGCGATTCAGGCGGCGTGTGGGATTGCGCCGGAGGCGGTGCTGATAGGCGCGTCGCACTCGCACAGCGCGGGACCGGTGGGGATGGTGGAGCCGGGGCAGTTCGACCACGCCTCCCCTTTCGTGCAACGCTTGGCGTATGAGCTGTCGTCATGCGCCGACGCGCGCTATACGCAGCATGTGCTGGCGCAAATCATCGCTGCCGTCCAGGAGGCGCATGACAAGCGGGGGGAGGCGCGGTGCGGTGTGGGATCGGGGATTGAGGACCAAGCCGCCTTCAACCGCAGGTTTCGCATGAAGAACGGTCTGACCTACACGCATCCCGGCAAGGGCAACCCGGACATCGTCGCACCGGCGGGACCGATTGACCCGCACGTGGGCGTCCTCGGCGCGTGGCGCGACGGGCAATTTTTGGGCTGCGTGGTCAACTACGCCTGTCATGCCACGACGGGACCGGGCGGCACATCAGCGGATTGGATTTACTACTTGGAGCAAACGATTCGCGGTGTCATGGGACAGGACGCCGTCGTTGTCTTTCTCAACGGGGCGTGTGGTGACGTGACGCAGGTGAACAACCTCAGCCCCTACGCGATTGACTTCGGCGAGCGCGCGGCGCGCTACGTCGGCGGGCGGGTGGGGGCGGAGGCGGTGAAAGTGTTGCTGAGCATGGAAGCCGGGGAACTGACGCCGCTGGCGGCGCGGTCACAGGTGTTGAAGATTCCGCGCCGTCGCCCCAGCGCAGAGCGCTTGCGGCGCGACATGGAAATTGCCTCCCGCGACCCGCAAGAGGTCGGGCACACCGCGTGGACGTTCGCCAAGGAAACCGTGCTGCTGGACGCCCTCATTGCCAAAGAGCCGATGGTGGACGTAGAAGTGCAGGCGGTGCAGGTCGGACCGGCGGTATTTTTGGCGAACCCGTCGGAGTTCTTCTGTCAGTTGGGTCTGGAATTGCGGGCGCGGAGCCAGTTTCCGTTGACCTTTCCCGTCACGCTGGCGAACGGCTGCGTTGGATATGTTCCCACCGAAGAGGCGTTCAGCGCACACGGCGGCGGCTACGAAACGCGCTTGACCTCTTACAGCAACCTTGTCGTGAACGCGGGCACGCGGATTGTCGAAGCGCTGCTGAAACTGACGGCAGAACTGACGCCTGGACAGGTGCCCACCCCACCGCTCGCGCCGCCGTTCAAAGCGCCGTGGTCCTACGGTAACGTACCGCCGGAGCCGTAGCGTCCTCCGCCCAGGTAACTAAGCGGCGTTGCTGCTGTCGGTGTTCTGGAAGGTGCGGGAGAAGGCGCGGCAGGAATGGCGGGGCGGACGGTCACCCATACCGCAAGAAATTTTTTTCCGACTCCCTTGACAAAGGTTATAATAGAGGTTAGCAGAGAAGCCAGTTATGGCCAGTGACGACCTACTGGACAGCCTGATAGAGAAGATCGCCGAGGCGGTGGTGCGCAAAATTGAGGAACGGGAGAAGATCGACCTCATCGCCCAAGCGGTGATCGCGCGCCTTGAAGAGCAGAGGGGGAAGGAAGCAGGGCACTCACCGGAGGAGGGAGAGGTCAAATCGGCGGAGGTGCAGCCGTCTATACGCGCCGCGCGTAGCAGGAAAGGTCAGGGGGCGACCGTTCACCGATCCAATCGGCAGACTGGGCGGAAGAAAGGGGAATGAGTGCCATTAAGGAGGCAGAGCGAGGCAAGAAGCCAAGACCCGAAGGCTCGGCTGTTGCTGTCTTCCTGCTCTTCTTTCTGGCACTGGTTAATATCGAGAGGGGGCAAAGTGCTCTCCAATCTCAGGGAACTAAGCCAGAAGCAGGAACTTCGGTTGCTTTGCCCAATTGGAAGTCTATACCGCTCGCCGCCGTTCTTCGACAGGTCGCTATCGCTGCAGGGAGGACCATCATAGGGCCTTTTGATGGTAGGCGATTGATGAGCATTCAGGGGGAAGTGAGAGCTGACATGTCTCCTGGATAGAGTGGCGGAAGAGACCCCAACGAGGGTCATGAAGGCATGACGAGATACCATGCCTGACCAAATACTCTCCCTGCGCCTGTTACTGCCGCGTGGGTAAGACAGTTTTCGACAAAGCCCACAACGCTTCCTCGATGAGGAGAGTCAATCTTCAAAAATTCAGGCTTGGGAGTTTCTGAGAGGGTTTCTTTTATCGCCACGGGGTGGCGACGACCAGAGGGTTGCCCAATGCGTAGGGAGGCGAGAGTGCTTCATGTGGATGAAAGAGTCCATCCGAACAGTGTGGGCTTGCTGTAGTCCCTCCAGCAGAGGGGAGGCTGTATGAAGACGTTCTTATCCGCGCGCAACACAGGTCCTCTCGAGTCCCTTCGACGGCTTTTTCAACGGTCGCGGGTGGGGTGGGCTTGGGCTGGTGTATGCTTTCTTGGCGTCATCTTACACTCCAGGCATAATGCGACCGCTCAACCTGAGGCAGCGGGGGAGGTGGCCGCTCCATTGGCCGGTCGCATGGTCACTTTGCCCCGCACTGATTGGTTAGGAGTCATCGGTTCGCTGTCGCGGTCCTTGGGAGTTCCGATTGTGTCATTTGTGCCTGAGCGTTGGCAGCCGCAGCAATGGAGCGGTGACGCAGCGAAAGTATTGGATCAACTTGCTCTCCGCATAGGAGGGACATGGAGTTGGTGGGAAGGCAAACTGTGTCTCAGCGAAAGCCCTGTGCCGAATTACCTGCGGAGTCCCACGGCGTTACACGAACTCATGCAGGGATTTGCTTACAAGCCCAGCCATCCATGGAAGCAGTTTCTCCTGACTTTGACCGATGACCAGATAGCGTCTTTTGAGCAGGGGCAAAGCATTCCCCTCAAGCGGCTTAACCAGGGACAAATAGATCTTTTGCATCAAATCGCCGCCCAGGACCGGACCTTAGCAGAGATGCTCCCGCACTACATCGAGCGAGGAGAGTTGGTATGCTACATCACGGGGGGCGTTGGGGTTTTCTGGCGCGGCAAGTGGGTTGAATCAGACCAGTTGACGACAGACAAGCCGCCGTTTGTCTCCCCCAGCAAGTTATTACTCCCTCCATTCCAGGAGATTAGAGAGCAGACGGCTCCGCTGTTGAAGGGGGTGGGAACAGTCAACGTGAAGGCGGAGCGAATCTTCACCCTTGCCCAATTGCCCTCTCTGTTCAAATCCCTGTCCCAAAGTCGTGAGTTTATCGTTGGAGCGCAAGTGAAGGGAAAGCAGGTGGTAGTCAGCGCAGGCAATTGGGAGCCGACCATCCTTATGACCCTCATTCAAGGCGCGACCCGAACCGAAATCCGCCGGGTCGAGCGGCTGTTTTTCCTCGCTCCTTCTTCCTTGGTGCGTCATATTCTGGGTGATGAATCATCGTTGGCTGAAACCAAAGTAGAATGGCAACGGTTCTTGCCCATTGTCAGCAGGCTCTGTAGCAGTCCGTTGAGCAAGTTTGGTCCTCTTTCCGCCGAGACACTTCTGAAGCCAACGCTTATTCCCTACCCGCGACTCACCTCGGCCGAGAAAGAGTGGGTGAACCGAGAAGGTTACCCCTCACCACCGCCGCCAAACTTGCACGACCGTGAAGATGTAGAATGTTACTTTTTTCCATCCATTCGGTTTGAATTCAATACGAACGAAAAAGGAAAGCGCACATCTCGGGGATTTAGTCCGTTGATTAATTACGGCTGGGTGGCTCTCCGCACGGCAGTGCGCCTCTCTACAGGTGGGAGATAAAGCGGCAGGGGACGGACGGTCACTGACGCCGCAAGAAAAATTTTTTTTCCAGCCCCCTTGACAAAAAAAAAATGGTTATAATAGAGGTCACCAGGGGAGCGCGTTATGCCCAGTGACGACCTACTGGACAGCCTGATAGAGAAGATCGCCGAGGCGGTGGTGCGCAAGATCGAGGAGCG
>JANWYM010000489.1 GCA_025055355.1 Abditibacteriales bacterium | reverse complement strand
GGAGGTAGCCAAGGGCAATCTGGATTATCAGTTGCCGCGCCCCCCGCGCGCCGAGCGCGACGAAATCAACCGCCTCACCATCTCTTTCAACCAGATGGTATCCGCCCTCAAGGAACGGGATGAAGCCCTACGGCGCAGCCACGACGCCTTGCAGCGCACGGCGGATGAACTACATCGCTCCATGCAAAACTATCTCGGCACGCTGGAGTTCATCACGCACGAACTGAAGAATCAAGTCGCCGCCATGAAAATCAACCTTCTGGCGGTGCGCGACGGCTACGTCGGACACATCAGCGGCGACCAGCGCGAAGCCCTTGACGATGTGGCGGCTGCTATCACGCGCGCGGAGGAGATGATTCTCAACTACCTCAACCTCTCCCGCATCGAAAAGGGCGAAATGCAGGTGCACATCCGACCGGTCTCGGTGGAAGCCGACGTGGTGCGTCCCGTCCTGCGGGATTTGCGCGGGCGGCTTGAATTGAAGCAGATGCGAGTGGAGGTCGAACTGCCAGAAGACTTGATGGCTGCCGCCGATCCCTCGCTCCTGCAAATCGTCTACGCCAACCTTCTCAGCAACGCCGTCAAGTATGGGCGCGAAGGCGGTGTGATTCGCCTGTGGGGTTGGCGCCGTGACGGCTGGGTCGAGTTGCACGTTTGGAACGACGGTCCCGGCGTGCCCGCCGAGCGCATGGGCGAGTTGTTCCAGAAGTTCTCGCGCCTGTTCCTCGCAGGGCATCAGGCGCGCGGCACGGGGCTGGGATTGTTCATCACCCGCGAAATCGTCCGACGACACGGCGGAGAGATTCGGGCGGAAAGCGAGTATGGCCAGTGGATAGATTTCGTGTTCACGCTGCCGGCGCCGGCGGAGTCGCGCGAGAGTATCTCCCTGCCAACGGATGAAATGTGCCAACGGATAACAACGCAGGTTGCAGATTTTTGAGATTGTGTCCGTTGGGATTTTTCATCCGTTGGCGGAGGAGGGGCAACATGTCTGCGGACGCGATGTCGGTTGCTGCCGAAAAGCATAAAGTTCTCGTCGTGGACGACGAACCGGGCGTGCGGCGCGGCTGCGAGCGCGTGCTGCGGGCGGAGGGGCACACCGTTTTGCTGGCGGAGGACGGCGAGCAGGGGCTGGACCTGCTGCGGCAGCACCCCGAAACGGATTTGGCGCTGGTGGACTTGCGGATGCCCGGCATCAGCGGTTTGGATTTCATCGCTGCCGCGCGGGACGTTGCGCCGGAAACGGTGTTTGTCGTCATCACCGCCTACGCCACGTTGGAAGCCGCCATTGAAGCCACCAAGCGCGGAGCCTACGATTTTCTAACGAAGCCGTTTGCGCCCGATGAACTCGTGCGCCTCGTCAATCGCGCCCTGGAGCGGGTGCGGTTGATTCGGGAACGCAATCGCCTCGAGGCGGAGCGGCGCCGGCGGTTGTTAGAGTTGGCAACCGAGCAGAGCCGTCTGCGCACGGTGATTGACTGCATGGCGGACGGCGTGTTGGTGTGCAACGCGGAGCAGGAGTTGGTGCTGCACAACCCCGCCGCGCTCAAGTGGCTGCGGCACGTCCCTGACACTCACGCGCCGTCGCCGGTCTGTGCCGTCGCGTCATCCGCTGAGTTGGTGCAGATGATTGCGACGGCGTCGCAGCAGCAGAAGCGGCTGGCGCACGAAATCCAACTCCAAGCCGCACCGCAGCCGCTGTGGGCGCTGGTGGACGTCGCGCCAGTCGTGGATGAATCATCAGGAAGGTTTCTCGGCACGGTGACGGTCGTGCGCGACATCACGGAACTCAAGCGCGTGGAACAGGTCAAGGCGCAGTTCGTTCGCATGGTCGCCCACGAGTTGCGCGCGCCGCTGGCAGCAGTGGACAGTTACCTCGCCGTGTTACTGCAGGGCTTGGTCAGCGATGAGCAAAAGCAACGCGAGGTTCTCGCGCGGTCGAAGGAACGCCTCAAGGCGATGATGGATTTGGTCAGCGACCTGTTAGACATCTCGCGCCTGGAAGCCGGAGCCGTGCGGCGGGAAATCGCCCCACAGCAGGTGGGTGCCGTCTTGAACGAAGTGATGGACATGATGAGACCTCTCGCCGAAGCCCATCAAGTTGATATTGCATGGCACCTGGCAGACGGGTTGCCTCCTCTTGAGGCGGACCGCGAGGAGTTGATCCGCCTGTTCAGCAACCTCGTCAGCAACGCCATCAAATACAACAAGCCGGGCGGTCGTGTGTGGGTGACGGCGGAACAGGAGGGGCGTTACATCAAGGTGTCGGTCGCAGATACCGGGGTGGGAATCAGCGAGGAAGCGCAGCCACGCTTGTTCTCTGAGTTCTTCCGGGAGAAGCGCCCGGAGACGAGTCAGGTGACAGGGACAGGTCTGGGGTTGAGTATCGTGAAGCGGATTGTAGATTTCTACCATGGGCGCATTGAAGTGCAAAGTCGGATAGGGGAAGGGACGACGTTTACGGTGTGGTTACTCCACAAGTAAACGGGAGAGCGGGGGAGATAGCCCCGCCACGAAAGGAGGTCCTCATGGCATCGGTGGTCTTGGAAAAAGAACAGGCGGCTGTTTTCTGGGAGCGACTCGTGCAGCAGCATCGCGTCATGGGCCCGAAGGAGAAGGAGCCGGGCTATTACGTTTTCGACTGGCTCACCAGCGCGGGAGAACTGGCGCTGGACTATGTCAGCACCATTCTTCCGCCCAAGAAGGCGTTCTTCCCGCCGAGGGACGTGCTGCTGCGCTTTGAACGCGGTCCCAACGGGACAGCGGCGAGAGCCGAGCCGGTGTTCGACACGGAGCCTTTTGTGTTGGTGGGTGTTCACCCTTGCGACCTGGAGGCGATTGCCCAGTTGGATTGGGCGTTTTCGCAGGGGCATGTGGACCCTCACTACTGGGCGCGGCGGGACGCCGCCACCATTATCGGGGTGGATTGTTTTCCCGATGAATACTGTTTCTGCGCCAGCGTGGACACCTTGCGCCCGCGCGGCGGTTACGATTTGTTTCTGACACCGATTGCCGCTGGCTACTTCGTGGAGGTCGGCACCGAGAAGGGGCAGCAACTGTTGGAGGCGCTGGCGACAACCCGCGCGCCCGAGCCGAAGGACTTCACGGATGCGCAACACTTCACGGAGGAGAAGAAGCGGCGCGTGTGGCGGCACATCAAAACGCCAGTCTCTTCGCTGCCGCTGTTGTTAGATGCTTCCGTCAACAGCCCGGTATGGGCGGCAACGGCGGAGCGGTGTTACAGTTGCGGCTCTTGCACCACCGTCTGCCCGACCTGCTTCTGCTTCGATGTGTGCGACGAGATGGCGATGAACCTGACAGGCGGTGAGCGGGTGCGGATGTGGGACTCCTGCCAGTTCGTGGACTTTGCGAAGGTGGCGGGGGGCGGCAACTTTCGCGGCGACCGCGTGGCGCGCGTGCGCGCGCTGCTTCCGCAGGCGGCCGACGATCCGGTGGTCGCGAAGGTCGAGGCCGACGCGCAGCCGATCCTCTGGGCGCGGCTCGTCTCGGATCGTCACGATGCGCTCGCGCTCTCGGATTACGCCGACCGTTACGTCGCCGACCGGCTGAAGACGCTGCCCGGCGTGGCGTCGGTGATCATCGGCGGCGAGCGCCGCTACGCGATGCGCATCTGGCTCGACCGCGACCGGCTCGCCGCCTACGGCCTCACGCCCCAGGACATCGAGGCTGCGTTGCGCCGGCAGAACGTCGAGATC
>JANWYM010000488.1 GCA_025055355.1 Abditibacteriales bacterium | reverse complement strand
GGGAAAGGGATGACGGCAACCGCGTAACTCTTGTGAGGGTTAGAGTGGTTGCGCTGCTCGGGAAATTGTGCATACTTAGAGTATCCCCAATCCCGAAGTTTTGAAAATATTCGGGTAGTGGAGTATACTTGTCTGCGTGGACAAGCGAGCGAGGAAAGCCTATCCGACCGACTTAAATGAGCGGCAACGGTCCCTGCTTGAACCACTCTGCTACACCAGGAGGACCTCAGGGGGTTGTTGGCTGGCTCTGGACCTCCCCCGACCCCTCCTTGGTAAGGAGGGGAGAGTTTGCGGAGAGGCTCTTAAGCAGTTGAACTTTCGGCGATGTCCACGAGTAAGGCTGGACACTGACAATTCATCCGCGCATCATGCTGCTCCTTGCGGAGATGCGCGGATAGGTTAGGAGGGGTTGAATCATGGCGACACCACTCTTTGGCAGTCTCGTGACCGCAATGGTCACACCGTTCGACAAGGAGTTAAAGGTGGATTACAAGCGGGCGGAAGAATTAGCCCACCGTTTGCTCGACAACGGCACGGATTCGCTCGTCGTGTGCGGGACGACGGGGGAGTCACCGACGCTGACGCACGCGGAGAAGCTGGAGATGTTCCGTGTGGTCAAGCGGGCTGTGGGGAACCGTGCGAAGGTCATCGCCGGCACGGGGAACTACAACACCGCCGAGTCCATCGCCCTGACGCAGGAGGCGGAGGCCATCGGCGTGGACGGCATTTTGCTGGTGACGCCCTACTACAATAAGCCGTCCCAAGAAGGACTCTATCAGCACTTCAAAGCCGTCGCCGACAGCACCGCGCTGCCCTGCCTGCTCTATAACATCCCCGGGCGCACCAGCCGAGAGATTGAGCCGAAGACGATTTGCCGCCTCGCTGAGGTGAAAAACATCGTCGGCGTCAAGTCATCGCTCGATGCCTTCCAAAAGGTCGCGCAGGTGCGTGCAGGCACACCCGAGGAGTTTATGATTTACAGCGGCGACGACTGGGCGACGCTCATCGTGCTGCTGTTGGGTGGCTGCGGCGTGGTCAGCGTGGCGAGTCATCTCGTCGGTAACGACATCAAGCGGATGATGCAGCTGTTCTTTGAGGGCAACGTCGCCGCAGCGCGGCAAGTCAACTTCCAACTCATGCCGCTCTTCGACGCGCTGTTTCCGCCCACCAGTCCCAATCCTTGCCCCGTGAAAGCCGCTCTGCGCCTCATCGGGTTTGACTGCGGCAGCGTGCGATTACCGCTGGTCGAAGTGGGCGAGGCGGAATTAACTGCGCTGCGCAAGGCGCTGCAGCGGGCGGGGGCCATATAAGTTCATGGGTTCATGGGTCTATGAGTTCATTGGGTTTAATGCATTCATGAACCCACGGGCTCATGCACTCATGCACTTTACTGGCGGGGAGTGGGTGTTATGTCCATGACCATGCAGGAGAAGCAGCAACTCATGCAGGAGTTGAACGCGGAGATTCGCCAGTGCACGAAGTGTCCGCTACATCGCGGTCGCACCCATGCGGTGCCGGGCGAGGGACCGCTCAACGCCAAGGTCATGTTCATCGGCGAAGGTCCGGGCGCGATGGAGGACAGAACCGGGCGCCCGTTCGTCGGACCGGCGGGGCAGTTTCTCAATGAGTTGCTGGCGCTGGCGGGGCTGAAGCGGGAGGAAGTGTTTATTACGAATACCGTCAAATGCTTCATCAGCCCCCATGTTCTCATCTACACCGTGGGAGGCTACAAACCGATCAAGGACGTTCAGGTCGGTGATCTCGTGCTTACGCACAAAGGACGCTTCCGGCAGGTGGTCTATGTGCGCCCCCATGAAACGCTGCCCAAAGGTAGCGAGGTCGTGCAATTGGCGGCTCGCTCGTTGGATGGGACAAACACGCACCCTCTTCAGGTAACGGTCACGCCTGAACACCCGTTTCTCGTCAGCGGTCAGTGGAAGCCGGCGCGTGCCATTCAAGTCGGAGACCGCATGCGCGCATTGGGCGACCGTTGTGAAGTGTGTGGACGCACCTATTTTGTGCGTTACGACCGCTACGAGTGTCGCACCTGTCGGACGTGCAGTCCTCGCTGCCACAACTCGCGTGTTGATCGCCATCCCGAGACGCGAGGAAAGGCGCGTCACACGATGCGCGAACTTGTGAGGGCAGGGGAGGGGAAACTTCAAAACTTGACGTCTGCAGAGCGTCATCGTCGTCGCGTGGCTTTGACTGCGGACATCACGAAAGGTCTCAGAGGCGACAACTGCATCGGCTGTGAAGAGGAGGCGTGGGAGGTCATCCTTGAGCGGCTTCTCAAGAATCACGCAGGTGAGTATGCGTTTGTAGATGTCGAGGTGATCAAAGTAGAGCATCGGCAAACGCGGCATACGTTCCCGCTTTACAACATCGGGGTCGAAGAGGACGAGTCCTACGTGGTGTTCGGCTTAGTTAGCCACAATTGTCGCCCCCCGGAGAACCGCACGCCCACCACCGACGAAATCGCCGCCTGTAACGATTACCTCGTCGCGCAAATCGCACTCGTTCAGCCCAAGGTCATCTGTCTGTTAGGTAGCCCGGCTTTGAAGACGATGTTGGGCGCGGAGTATCAAATCTCCAAAGTGCATGGGCAGGCGTTTGAAAAGGAGGGGATGACCTTCGTGCCGATGTTCCATCCCGCTGCCGCCCTCCACCAGGACCGCTACAAAATGCCCTTGCGCGAGGACTTCGTGAAGTTGAAAGGTATTTTGGCGAGAGAACTTAGTCGTGAAACGTGAAGCGTGAAGTCTGTTTCTATACGCGAACACGGGGATGCGGGAATACGCGGATACAGCGTCGTTTGAGTTCACGTTTCACGTTTCATACAGCATGTCAAGGAAATCCAAAGCCTCTGTCTTCGAACACGCCCTCTCCATCATCCCCCTCGGCGGGGTCGGGGAGATTGGGAAGAACATGATGCTCTACGAGTTTGACGGGCAGATTCTCATCGTCGACTGCGGTGTCATGTTTCCTGACGAGGAAACGTTAGGCGTTGACCTCATCATCCCCGACATGACTTACGTGTTCGAGAACAAAGACCGCGTGTGCGGCATCATCATCACGCACGGGCACGAGGACCACGTTGGTGGGGTGCCTTACCTGCTGCGCGAGGTGACGCACGCGCCGATTTACGGTGGCAAACTCACGCTGGGTCTGCTACTGGAGAAAATCAAGGAACATAAAATTGACACGAAATCGTTGGCGCTGGAAACGGTGACGCCCGGTGACACGGTGCCTATCGGACCTTTTGAGGTGGACTTCGTGCGCGTCAGCCACAGTATCCCCGACGGTATGGGGTTGGGGATTCACACACCCGTCGGCACGGTGGTGCAAACCGGCGATTTTAAGTTTGACCCCACGCCGATTGACGAGAACATGATGCACTTCACCAAGTTCGCCGAGATGGGCAGCCGCGGCGTGCTTGCGCTGCTGTCGGACTGCACGAACGTGGAGAAGCCGGGCTTCACGCCCTCGGAGCGTGCCGTGCGCCCCCATCTGGAGGAGGTCATCCGTAACGCGCCTAAGCGCGTCATCATCGCCACCTTTGCCTCACACGTCCACCGTGTTCAGCAGATTATTGACATCTCCGCCCAATACGGGCGCAAAGTGGCGCCGACGGGGCGGAGCATGATTGCGACCATCCGCATCGCCTCGGAGTTGGGCTACCTGCGCATCCCACAGGGTACGCTCATCCCCATAGACGACATCAACGCTT
>JANWYM010000487.1 GCA_025055355.1 Abditibacteriales bacterium | reverse complement strand
AACCAACGGTGTCGCATCTCTGGCACATACTCACAGAAGCGCTGCCAACTTTCTCGGAGAATCTGCTGAGAGGAGGGCATGGGTTTTACAGCGACGCAAAGACGCGCTCCAGAAACTCGCGGTTCGCGCGCGCTTTGGCGGTGACCTCCGCTGGCGTCTGCCCCCCACAACATTCGACCATCACCGGTCCGTTGAAACCGGCGGCTTGGAGTTTGCGGAAGACGCCTTGGAAGTCTACCTTCCCTTCGCCGAACTGGATCATCACCTCGCCATGCAACTGGGCGCAGTCTTTGGCACAGAAGCCGGTGACGAGGTGCGCGACGCGCTCCACGTCAGCGACGGGGTCTTTGCCCGTGTAATGAATGATGTTGCCCGCGTCGTACCACACGCGGAAGTTGGGGTGGTTCACTTTTTCGACGCAGCGCAGGATCTCATCCGCCGCCGCCGAGCAGCCGCCGTGCGGCTTGAGCACCAACTGGATGTTACGCGCTTGCGCGTAGGCGGCGCAGTCCGCCATCACGCGGTAGTAGTGTTCGTATTGGTCTTCGCGCCCGACGCCGCCCGACAGCACATACTTCAAGTTCAAGCGCGCAGCGTTATCAATCTGTTTGTGCGCATCGCGGATGGCTTCTTCCAGCGGAACGTCATGACGCGTGGGCATCCACGCTATAATGGCCGTCAGCCCCCGCGCCGTGATGCGCTGTTTCAAGGTGTCCAGATACTCCGGCGTCGCCCCCGCTGAGATGAACGCCTCGCCCGTATGTCCGCCGACGATGCCGGTCAAACGATAACCGGCGGCTTTGATGCCATCCAACGCCTCGTCGTAACGCCACCGCCCCCATGGACGGTTGAAACAACCAATCTCCCAACGAACTGCCATATTTTTCTCCTCTCTCTGCCGCGCGCCCCGCCGTCATGCCCCAGACGACTGCGCCCGCTGCGGTTTGTAGAAATTGACGACGGTGCATCTTCGTCACCTCTTCAGACGTAACTGAACCCATACCACAGCGCCGGAATCGGGAACACCCGCGATAACACCTCTTTGCCTCTCCCCTCTTTTGCCCACTGCCACTCGCGCTCCTCCCACGTGCCCCAGACGACTTGCGCCGCCCCACCGCGCGTGGTGGAGATGACGGTTTCACCGTCATAGGCGAACACGAACGTCCCGTTGTAATCGCGGAAGGACAGGCGGCGCGCTTCCGCTGTGCCGACGCGCTCCTCCATCAACGGGCGGAGGCGCTCCATGAACTGCGGAAAGTTGAGGATGAGTTGCGTGCCGCTGGCGTGCGCGTGGCGCGCAGGCGCGTTGCAGCCCCTCAGCAGGGTGCGCAGGAGGTCATCGTGTGAGGAGACGTGAACATCGACCGCGTTCAAATCCTGTTGCGTCATCAACTCATCCAACGCGCCCATCAACGCCGTGCGGTCGCCCGCGTATTCCTCGAACGCTGAAGTCCCGTCCGAGCTTTTCGGATACAGGGCGCAATAAGCGACGATGTCGCTACCACGGCGAATCACCCACAGTTCGGCGCGATGATGGGTGGACGCGCCATCGCGGAGGAACCGCTGCCACTCCTCAAGCGGGCGGAAGTAGCGGACCGGTTCGCTTTCGTAAATGCGCTTGACGTCGTACAAGTTGGCGTCCTGGTAACGTTCAACCGTCACGGTGCCGCGTTGAGCGGCGGCGATGTCTCTCGTCACGGTGAACTCGCTATCCCGTCCGACCTTGCGGCAGCCCGCGCGCCGATACAAACTGCGGTCTCCCGAAATGAGCATGAAGTCCACGCCCTGCCGCAGCGCGTTGGCACAGGCGTCGTCGAAGCACGCGCTCGCAAACCCCCGCTGGCGGTGCTGTGGATACGTGCTGACCGCGCCGACGTTGCCCACACGGACGTGACAGCCCAAAATCACCGCATCGCGGATCGTCGTCCCCACGTGCGACACGATGCCCGACGGCGCATCGCCTTCCACGTCATATTCCCGAATGACGCGTAGGTTCTCGAAGTTATCCGGCGTGAACAGGTGTGGATACTCTTCTCCCATCGTCGGCGGCTTGCCGCTGCGAAAGACGGTGTTGATGAGCGCCATCAGCGATTCAAATTCTTCTGGTCTGACAGCACGCGGTCCATCAGGCATGGCGGTTCCTCCTCCATCTGTGTTATCATCAGGCAAGACCCAAACTCTCGTTAATCTCTTGCTGATACTTCGCTACGCTCTCGTTCAAAACGTCGTCTACGCGCACCACCTGTCCCGTTGCCCCCGACTCCAGCATGGCGTAGCAAACCGCCACCGCCCGCGCGCCTTGCGCGGCGTCCACTTCGGGCGGGCGGTTGTTGAGAATCGCGTCGGCAAAGTCGGCATATTCGATGGCGATGATTTTGCGGTCGGTCTCAGCGAAGGACAAATCATAACGCCACAGCCGCTCGCCGCCGAAAAGTCGGGCGGTCACGTCGTCGAGGTGAAAGTCGGGGACGAAATCCAAAATGCGCCCATCGTTAATAGTCTCACCGCTGTCTAACGTCAAGGCGATGGGGCTTCCGCTACGGTCGCTGGGCAGTTCCAGCGTTCCCTTGGAGCCGTAGATGATGCGCTGCCACAGCCCCTTGCCGTGCGCGGCGTGTTCTTCGATGTATTGCCCGACGACGCCGCTGGCAAACAGCAGCGTCGCATACGCCGCGTCCTCCGCCGTCGCCTCAAACTCGGCGGGCATCTGCCGTTGCCACCTCTCATAGAACGGCGTTATGCCGGACCGCGAAGCAGGTTTGACCCCCTCCATCTCCCCCTTGCTAAGGGGGAGAGTTCCCTTCTCCATCTCCCCCTTGGCGAGGGGAAGAGTTCTCTCCTTCATCTCCCCCTTGCTAAGGGGGAGAGTTCCCTTCCCCATCTCCCCCTTGGCAAGGGGGAGAGTTCCCTTCTCCATCTCCCCCTTGGCAAGGGGGAGAGGTCCCTTCTCCATCTCCCCCTTGGCAAGGGGGAGAGTTCCCTTCTCCATCTCCCCCTTGGCAAGGGGGAGAGCAGAGAGGGGGTTCTTGCGAATCCGCTCGTGCAGCCGCGTCTGCGCATAAACGCTCACGATATCGCCGAGCAGGTATTCCATCATATCCGCAAAGTGCACGCCCACATCGAGCAGCAACCCACTGGAATTCTTCTGATGCCGCCAGACGGAAATCAACATCTGATCGCCGCCGCCAATGGAGTGGTGAATAAGAAAGCGCGGTGTGCCGATGACGCCCCCGCTGAGCAGCGCCCTCGCCAGACGGTTAAGAGGGTCGCGCCGATAATTCTCCGCGACCGACAACACGCACCCCGCTTGTTCCGCGCCTTGTCGTATGAGGTTGCACGCCCGCGCCGTCAACCCCATCGGCTTCTCGACCATCACGTGCCAGCCGCGTTGAAGCGATTCGCACGCGAGGGTGTGATGATGTCGCGGGTCGGCGCAGATGTCCACCGCATCCAGCGCGGGCAGTTCATCCAAACGCGCCGCGATGGCTGGGCGTTTGCCAAAATACTCCTCCGCTTGCGCCGCCAGCGAATCCGCGTTCTCGCGCACGGGGTCGCACGCGCCGACAAGTTCGAACTGGCTCAAGCCTGCGCGGTGTAATTCCGCCAAACCGTGCAAATGCCGATGCCCCATACCGCCGCAGCCGACAATGGCAAGTTGCATGAGTCGCTTGTTACTCCGGGGAAGTAAGGGGAAGTACGGGGAAGTAAGGGGAAGTTGGGGGAAGTAGGGGGAAGTAGG
>JANWYM010000486.1 GCA_025055355.1 Abditibacteriales bacterium | reverse complement strand
TCGGTATCGGATGTCCGTTTTCCCCTGCACCGCTACCGACGAGGGCAGGGGTGCGTCGGCTTTGGTCAACGCCGGCGGCTCGCGGTCGTCAGTGATTTCCAGTCGCACAGGGTCGAAGTAAGTCCGCCTGCCACTGTGCATCGCCTGCACCGCCATCACGACGGCAGCCACCGCGCCCAAGGCAACTGCGGGTGAAGCGTTGGGCGTTTGGCGCGTGCGCACACACTCCAGCCAGTTTCGCAGGTGGCTCGTTCCCCCCTGCGGTGGCACCACGATTTCCTCTTTGAGTTTGTTCGGACCACCCCCTGCACCGCTGAACGTCATGGTGCGCGTGTCGAAAGTCCCATTGGTTCCCCTGAACGTCAAGCCGTCGCCGCCCCCTGCGTTGCCGAACGTGGTGGAGTAACTGACGAGAAAACCCTTGGGATACTCCAGCACCGCCTGAAAGGTGTCGGGGTTCTCGCGTCCATCTTTCCACACGCACACCGCCCCTTGCGCCACTGCGCTGCGCGGGAACGGCTCGCCCGTGAACCAGTGGACAATATCAATCAGATGGCTCATCCATTGGTCGGGGATGCCGCTGGAAAAATCGCGGTAGAGCCGCCACTCCATGAACTGGCGCGGGTCGAACGGGCGCGGACGCTTGTGCATCAAAAACCGCTTCCAGTCCACGTCTTCGGCTTTCGCCTCGCCGACGTCGCTGCGCCGCCAGCGCTGCTGCATCACGTTCCATGAGATCTCCACGAGGCTCAACGTGCCTAAGATCCCTGTCCGCATCATCTGCGCGGCAGCGATGAACCGCCCGTCGCTGCGCCGCTGCGTGCCGATCTGGACGACGCGTTTCGTCTCGCGCACCGCTCGCAGCGCGTCCTTCGCTTCTTGCCAATCGTTCGCCATCGGCTTCTCGCAGTAAACATCCTTGCCTGCCCGCACCGCTTGCGTGAGATGCCGCGCGTGCTGAAAATCAGCAGTGGCGATGATGAGTGCGTCTACGTCTTTGAGTTCGCACATCTCATCAAGGTTGCGGCACTGACGCGGCGGTTTGCCCTCGTGCCACGGCGCCACCATGGCCGCCCCTCGCTCGCGGTTCAGCCGCCAGATGTCGCACACAGCGGTCATCTCGGCGTTCATCTCTTTCTCCAGCGCGCGGAACTCCTGCATCAAACTCCGCCCCCGCTGCCCCACACCGACGATGCCGACTGATAACCGCTCATTCGCTCCAAATACACGGCGAGCGTGGGGAATGAACAGGACGCCCGCCGTCGCTGCCGACTTAGCGACAAATGCACGCCGCGTGAGTTCGTTCGCTCCCATGCGCAATTTCTCCTCCGCACATCGTCCTCGTCCTCGTCGTCCCCGTTCTCGACTCTCCAAGACGACCGACGACGAGGATGACTTTCCTGCGGCGGGGTGCGTCAACGACTCATAGGCGGTCCTTCCGAAAATAACAGGTCTCATGTTGCGCGCACCCACACCACTTCGACATCTTCTCCCACCGAAGTTTCCGGCACCAGCACCGCTGACACCTCAGGACGCTTCGCGCAGTAGGCGCGCGCCCCTTCCTCGCCTAACACGAAAAACGCCGTCGAGAGCGCGTCGCTTTCCGTCGCCGAAGAGGTGATGACTGTCGCGCTCCACATCCCCTGCGCAGGATACCCCGTGCGCGGGTCGAGGATGTGGCTGTAACGCTTGCCGTCTATCTCAAAGAACTGCTCGTAACTACCTGACGTAGACAGCGCTTGGTCGCGCAGGGTGATGGTGGCGATATAATGTTTAACCCCCTCCGACTCCCCCTTGTTAAGGGGGAGAGTCTCTGTTCTCATCTCCCCGTTGCTAAAAGGGAGAGCCTCTGCTTCCTTCTCTCCTTTAGCGAAGAGGAGAGCCTCTGCTTTCTTCTCTCCTTTAGCGAAGGGGAGAGCCTCTGCTTCCTTCTCCCCGTTAGCGAAGAGGAGAGCCTCTGCTTCCTTCTTCCCCTTAGCAAGGGGGAGAGCCTCTGCTTCCTTCTCCCCCTTAACAAGGGGGAGAGTTTTTGCTTCCTTCTCCCCCTTAACAAGGGGGAGAATCGAGAGGGGGTGACGAATCCCGATGACCCAGCCCTCCGCCGCTGGCGGCGCGCCGTAGGCGTAAATCGTACTGTGACCGCCGTGAATCAATGCCGCTTCGACGCCCAAATTTTTCAGCACCGCCACCGCGCGGTCCACCGCGTAGCCCTTGCCGATGCTGCCCAGATTGATTTCCACACCCGCGCGGTCAAAGCGCACGGTGCATTCCTCTGCGTCCAAAATGATGTGCCGCATGCCCACCTGTTCGAGCGTTTGCGCAATGGTCTCCGCCGACGGCACAACGCCCTGCTGCCGATAAAACCCCCATGCCTTCACTAACGGTCCCGCCGTGATGTCGAACGCGCCCTGCGTTTCCGCGCAGAGGCGCGCCGCCAATTGTAGCAAATCAAACAGCCGCGGCTCCACGCGCACAGGCTCCAACGCCGCCCGCGCATTGATCCACGATACCTCACTGGTCGGGATGTAAACGCTGAGTTGCTCCTCCAGCCGCTCCACCTCATCCAACGCCTCCTGCCCCGCTGCCGCCAAAAAATCGCGGTCCTCGCCGATGAGGACGATTTCAAAGGTGGTCGCCATAGCCCTGCGCCTAACCTGAATAGCGATGTTTTCGCTCATGTCGTGACCGATGCCCCATGATATATCTTTTCAGAAGATATTCGCCGTCCGTGCCCAAAACCATCCTGCGGCGCCCGTTGACAGGCGCAGGGAGGTGGGCTAAAATGATGGCAGCGTAACGAAGGGAGAGAACCATGCTCACATCGGACGACGTTCTCCACATCTTCCGCGACAGCGGCGCGCTGTTGGAGGGGCATTTTCTGCTGACGTCGGGGCGGCACAGCGGACATTATTTGGAGAAGTTTCAAGTGCTTCAATATCCCCACCTGACCAGCCGATTGTGCGCTGAATTCGCGCGACGGTTTGCCGATGATAACGTGCAGGTCGTCGTCGGACCCGCCACAGGGGGCATCATCTTGGCGTTCGAGACGGGACGCCAGATGGGGGTGCGGGCGATTTTCACCGAGCGCGAAGACGGGAAGATGACGTTCCGTCGGGGGTTCGCGCTGCAGCCCGGGGAGCGGGTGCTGGTGGTAGAAGACATCGTGACCACAGGCGGGTCGGTGTTCGAGGTGCTGGACGCCGTGCGCGGGCAGGGCGGCGCAATCGTCGGCATCGCTCTGCTTGCCGACCGCAGCGGTGGCACAGTGCATTTCGGCGTGCGCACCGAGGCGCTGACGACGTTGGACATTCCCAGTTACGCACCCGAAGAATGTCCGCTGTGCCGGGCGGGAGCACCGCTGACCAAGCGGGGCAGCCGGGAACAGGGAGGCGTAAAACGGGCAGCGTGAAACGTGAACTCGACCGTTCTGCACAGGTTCGCGCATTCCAAGTGACATCCGCGCTCACGTTTCACGCCGCACGCTTCACCACGTGCTCTACCTTATCATCGCCCTTCTTGGGGCGTTCGTGATTTACAGTTTCCTCATCGAGCCGCGTTGGGTGCAGGTGACGCGCCTGGAGGTTTACTTGAAGCGACTGCCACCCGCGTTCGACGGGTTTAAGATCCTGCACCTGACGGATTTGCACACGCAACGCTGGGGCTGGCGGGAGCGGTTCGTCACGGATTGGGTGGCGCGGCAGAGCGCCGACATCGTGGCGGTGACGGGCGACGTGATGGTGTATC
>JANWYM010000485.1 GCA_025055355.1 Abditibacteriales bacterium | reverse complement strand
CGGCGAAGACGTTGGCGAGGGCGGCGAAGGGGACCTTGTAACCCTCCCCGACGGTGTGCAGCGTGATGTTGATGCTATCCGACTGCATCCGCATCTGCATCATCGGCACGGCGTTGAGGATGAGCGGCTGCTCGCCCGCCTCCGCGTGGAGCAAGTCGGCGGTGTTATTGTCAATCAAGGCAGCGAGTCGGACGTTCTGTCCCCCCGCGCCCAACCACGCCCAGTCGTCGGTGCTGGCGGGGTCGGACTGGTGCGTCACAAAGAACCTCAAAAACTTGCGGGAATAGGGGTAGCACGGTGGCAGCCACGCCTCCAACTGGCGCTGCGTCAACCGCGCCACGCTCATCTCGCGCTCGAACTCTAAATAGCCCTCGTAGCGCGCCACGCGGATAGGCTCAAACGGCTTGCCGGGATACTGAATCGCCCAACGCGCTTTCGCCAATCCCGCGACCAACGGCTCGCTGCCGCACACGAACGCGAGTTGCTCCCCGCCCCGTTCCTCCTCGTTCGGGGGCGGCGTCAACAGCGGCTCGTCTGGCTTCTGGCTCTCGAACCGCACCTCGCACACGAACGCTGACAGGTCCCAGCCCTTGCGCTCTATCGTCCACCCGACGATCTCCGTCGGGCGCGTCCAGCCCGGTCCGCACGGTGTCCACGCCGCGCCGGAGTGCGGGTCGGAAAAGTGCGTCCCCAGCGACACCCCTCGCTCGCGCAACTCCTGCGGCACCGCGACCGTCTGCGCGGGAAACCGCCAGTCGCCCTGCGGGAAGAACTGTTCCGCCAGGCGCATTGTGACGTTGCGCTCGATGGCTTTCAACTGCTCCTCCATCGCCGCCTTCCATGCACCGATCATGCCGAGAAACGGCGCGTATTTCTCCATCTCTTCTTCCACGCGCCGCCGCACGGCGGGGTCTATATGCGAGAGGATGTCGTCTTCAGCAGACATAAATAAAAGGTATGCAGGTATTCGGGTGTGCGGGTAACGGGCTTTACGATTCTGGTCTCGTTATTCTACGGGCGATGCTTTGTGTCCATGCGGTTGTCGCTCGTCGTGTCCTTTCTGTTTGCTAATAGGCTTCATCAAACTCCGCTTGCTTAACGCATCCTTGGTCGAGGGCAACGTAAAGGAAGATTGAACCTCAGAGGCAGAACGTCGAGCATAACCGTAAAATCGAACCGACCCAGTGCGAGGACCGTTATCGAAACCCTCGAGAATGTTGTTCATACAGGAGGTTGGGAGATTCACGTCGTTACCCGAACACCCGAACACCCGAATGCCCGAACACCCATTACTCGTCCTTCACCGGTCGAAACCCCGTCATCCTGGCTCTGGGATTGGGTTTACAGCGGTAGGTTGTCCGAGCGCATTCAGCGTCCGTTAGCGCCGAGCCGCCGCGCAGCACGCGGTCGCCGTGCGCGTTGGGGTCTTCGCGTCCATCGTTGGGGTCGTAAGGGTAAGGCTGAAATAGACTGCTGCACCACTCGAACACGTTGCCACTCATGTCTTGCGCCCCGCACCAACTTGCGCCACCCGCATATCGTCCCACATCGGTCTGCTTGAACTGTCCATTCTCAGCGGTGTTGGCTTTGCCCTCCTCCCAGTAATCGCCCCACGGATACCTGCTGCCTTTCGGACCGCGCGCTGCCCACTCCCATTCCGCTTCGGTGGGCAGCCGCCCTCCTGCCCACCGACAATAAGCCACTGCCTCTCCCCACTGCACACCCGCGACGGGTTTGTTGTTATGCTCATCGCCCCGCATCCACATGCTTGTGCGCTGCACGGGCTCGCCGCGAGCGCGGAAGTAACTCGCGTATTGTCCCTGCGTGACGGGATACTTGTAAATCCAGAACCCTTTGACCGTCACCTCATGCACAGGTTGCTCGTCCTCGTGGTCGGGGTCGCCCATCAGGAACGTGCCACCCGGCACCCACACCATCTCCGCACCGTCCACCTCATTGATTTTGGTTTCCCCGGCGCGGCGTTCAGGCGCGGGCGGCGCGACGGGTTCAGGTTCGGGTCCGGCAACTTGCGCTTCAGGTGGGGCTTCTTCTACGGCAGGCGTCACCACAACCATCGTCGGCTGTTCGGCAACACCCGCCGCTTGCAGGATGAGCCGCCGCATCGCCTCTGCGTCCGTGAACCGTTGCCTCGGGTCGGGCTGCAACCCCTGAATGATGATGTCATCAAACGTCGCCGGCACGGGCGCGAGTTGCGACGGCAGCAGCGACGGGACCAAAATGCGCGGCAGCCGCCGCCCCGTCAGCATCTCGTAGAGAATCACCGTCAGGCTGAACAAATCGGCGCGGGCGTCTACCTCCGCGCCGTCGAGTTGCTCTGGGCTGAGATACGGCAAAGAGCCGAGTCGCGGCGGCACACCCTCCGCGATGACGTTGCCCCCGAAGTCGCCGATTTTCGGCGCACCCTCGGTGGTTAGCAAAATGTTCGTCGGCTTCAAATCTCCATGCACGATGCCGTGCGCGTGGGCGAACGCCAACCCCTCCAGCACGCCCGTCGCAATCTCCACAACCTGCCGCAGCGGCAGCGCGCCCTGACGGATTTTATCCGCCAGCGACCCGCCCCCGACCCACTCCATCAGAATATAAGGGTTGTCCACCCCGTAGCGCACGCTCTCAATGAACACAATTCGTTCCACCGCCCGCTCCGCATCGGGGGCAGCATCCAACAGATGCGCCACTTTGACGGCGGACTCACACACCTGCGCGAAGGCTTTCTTGAGTGGTTCACTAATCCCCTCCTGCGGCACCTTAACCGCGCGCACGCGGTCGGGGATGTGGAGGTGCTGCCCCTTGAACACAATCGCTAATTCCGTCTGCCCGACGCGGGGAGATTGCAGTTCGTAGTCTTGGCGTGTGACCATACTATTTGTCTGCCTTCAGGAGTCGAATTAGATAATCTCATAGCCTGCGACGAGGTTGCGCAAGTCGCGATTCACGCGCCGCCGGGCATAATCGAGGCTGGGACCCCACGGCTGAAACGCATTATAGCGCGGATAGGTCAGAACGTGATAAAGCCACAGTTGCACGGCGCGATAGTCCGAAGTCGCGCTCGTCCAGAAGGCAAAACGGTCATCCTCCGTCTGCTGCCAGTTCTTGAACTCGCGCAGGATGCGGCGGTTATGCTTGAGCGTGCTACACCCAAAGTGACAGAACACACGGCATTGCATGTTCGTCGCCCCCAAATCCATCGGCGCGCTGACGGTGTTCGTCCAGCCCGCCCGCATGACAAGGTGCGGTCCTCTATCGCAGCCCAGTGAGCCGCGAATCGCTTTGAATCTGTCGTTGGGACCGACGCCTCCCCTCACGTGATTTCGCAGTTCGCCGCTGGGGTCCAAATCCTCTATCGTGTAATCGCGCACACGCGCATAGGCAGCGCGCAGGTCAGGGTGATAGTCCTCGATGGGCAGGTCCTCGCCCGCCCGCACCACGTCCGCCGTGTAACCGTGATGGTGAACGTCCTCCAGCCCAATGGCGATGAACGGGTAGCCCATGCGCCATAGCCCGCCCGTTTGCGGATTCACGCCGTTTTCCCAATCCTCGCCGGGACCGGCATCGTCCCCGAAGCAGGGACCGCGCCCGTAGCGGGCGTGTCCATCGTAAACGACGTGAACGTTGGGGGTTTCAAGGTATCGTTTGAACTCGTTCTTCTGCGGGATCATCCGAATCGTGAAACGAACGCCTTGTTAGCGTAGGGCTGCCCCTCGCGGTTTTGGAGGACGAGGCGCAGCA
>JANWYM010000484.1 GCA_025055355.1 Abditibacteriales bacterium | reverse complement strand
CAAAGGTAAGCCCATCGAGTTCATCTGAGCCACTGCTGCCCTTGGCGAAAGCCCCCTTTTCAAAGACTCTGACCTTGACCTCCCCGAAGGCGCGATCCTCTATGCCGATAATAACGACAACTTAAGCTTATCTTGGCTTTCACTATCCATACCCTTTAGGTGGCAACTTGAGTTAACGTCATAGCACAAAAAAAGCAGCCACCACTATCTCCTGCTGCCCTCCTCGCCCGGCAAACTCCGTGCAGGCATACTTTCAGTGTAAACTGTCGGGTTGAGCGCCCGCACTGAGCGAGGTGAGTGCCATGGACTTCATGTCAATGTTCGTTCTCGCCATGGTGATGTTCGGCATTGCCTATTTCGTGCTGCACTCCCTGCGGCGCCGGGGGTGGCAGGAGTTTGAGCGCGAGATGTCCCAGCGCAAGCCGACAGATGCGACGGCTCATCGCCCCAATCTTCTGTGTCTGGAATGTGGCGCGATGTTCGACGTTGAGAGCATTGTGAGACAGCCGGGCGAAATGACGTGCCTCTCTTGCGGCAAGAAAGACGCCATGGTTTGGCTATCGAACGAGGAGGAAACAGCGAAGCACAGAGCCACGCCATTGCCTGAGAAACGGCAGATTGCCTCTGAGGATGAGCCGCCTTCCTGGTCGCTGCCGCTGTTCTGAGGAGTTGCTCATGTCTCAACTGAGACACCACGCCGCATGAAAAAATGTCATGGCGAGCGCAGCGAAGCAGCCTCCTGCGGAGGGGACGGCTGCAGCGGTGGGGATGGCTTCGCTGCGCTCCCACCCACAGATGTTTTCAAAGGAGGGAGTCCCTTGATTAAGAGCATTCTGTTATCTACCGACGGTTCGGAGCACGCCTGGGCGGCGTGGCAGTATGCGCTCGATATCGCCAAAGCCTTTGATGCGTGGCTGCGCGTGTTGTCGGTGGTGGACGTGCGCGCGCTACGGGACCACACGATAGCGACGATGGGCGGGCTTTACCCGACAGAACCGTTGGAGCCGTCTTCGCCTCTTGAACTGGAGGAGAAGTTGGAGTCTGAACAGAACCGTCTGCTGGAAGAGGTGCGGTCTCGGACGCAAGCGGCAGGGGTGAAGGTGAAAGTGTCGCTGGCGCGCGGCACGCCGTCGGGAACCATTCTTTCCTACGAGCCGTTCGTGGATATGATTGCCATGGGGCATCGTGGGCATCGTTCAAAGTGGGAGGTGTTCTTTCTGGGGTCAGTGGCGGAGGAGGTTCTCCAGAGAGCCGCCAAGCCTGTGCTGATGTCACCGGCCCGCTATGAGCCGATACAGCGCATTTTAGCGGCTTACGACGCCAGCGACCCGTCGCAGCGCGCCCTGCACTGGGCAGCGGAACTGGCGGCGACGATGAGCCTCCCGCTCGACGTCGTCCACGTCAATCGCGACCGCGCGGTGGGGCATACGCTTCTGCGCGAAGCCGACGAATACCTGCGCCCTTACGACACGATTCCCCACGTGGGCACGATTTTGCGCGAGGGCAAACCTGCCCTGCAGATTCTCGCTGTCGCTGCCGAGCGCGGGGCGGGGCTCATCGTAATGGGGGCGCATGGACACAGCCGCGTGCGTGAGGCGCTCCTCGGTAGCACGACGGAAGAGGTCCTGCGGCAAGCCGACAAGCCCTTGCTGATGACGCGATAGCCGCCCTCGACGACGAGCCCATACATCGGCAGTGGAGCGCACCTGCAACGTCGCTGTTCCGTCGTATGGGCTGGGCGTCCCGCCCGACAGGTCGTTAGCGAAGCGGGACGCGGGGTTTTCGCTTGCATTTTTGCGCGCGATAGGTGACAATGTGGGTTGGTGGTCACTGGTCATTCAATCATCGGAGGGATCGCACATGAAAACCATTCTTCTCGTTGAAGACGACCCGAATCAGGGATTGCTCTACGAACAGGAACTGACGGATGACGGCTACCGTGTCCTGCGCGCCATGAACGGGCGTGACGCGCTCAACATCCTCAAGGAGCAGCGACCCGACTGTGTGGTGATGGACATTAACATGCCCGTCATGGATGGCTTGGACGCGCTGGGCAAAATTTTGGGGATCTATCCCAAACTCCCCATCATCATCAATACGGCTTTCACTGCCTACAAAGACAGTTTCATGAGTTGGGCGGCGGACGCTTACGTGGTCAAAAGCAGTGACCTCACGGAACTCAAAGAGCGCATTGCCGAGGTGCTGTCGAAACCGCGAGAATAAAATGGAGGCCTTGATGTCCCCTCCCTCTCTGATGGACCTCAACGGGCAGGTGCACGCCTACCTCGACGAACTCATGCTGCGGCATCTCGAGCAACTGACCGCGCTGGATTTTGCGGCGGCGCAGGCGACGTGGCAACAGATTAAACAAATCCTGTCCGCCCACTCCGACGCCGAGGACACTACCGCGCTGCCCTTCTACGAGCAGATCGGCGAGTTCCCCGAAGGCGGCAAACCTCTTCTGTTCGCTGCCGAACATCAGGGACTTCACAAAATGGTCGAACTGCTGAGTGAGGACTTTTCCCGTCTCTCGCCAGACGACCCGCAGGCGCGCCGCCAGATGGTTCTTACGCTCGACCGCTACGTGCGCTTCCGTCACCTGTTTGAGCATCACACCCTGCGCGAGCAGAACCTGCTCTATCCCCTCCTTGAATCGCGTACGGACGCCCCGGCGCAAGCCGCTATTCGCGATGCCCTGCAGAAGGCATTTCAATAATGGGGTCTGCCCGGATAGCGCGCATTAGGCGGCTCTAAAATCGCCCGCTGTCGCTCGGTCAAATCGGGATAATCGTCCGCGCAATAATATCGTGCCGCCCACGATAGGGGATGGGGGCTATACTTGTAAAACACCGTGCGCCGTTCCTGCTTGCCACGCCACGGCAACGTGCCGTGCGTGAGAGCCTCGGTGAAGATGATGGCGGTCCCCGCCGGTCCTGTGACACGCTGGATGCAAGGCGGCAGGTGGTCGGTGTCTAACTCCTTCCACTCCGGCGGAAATGGAAAGTGGCTCTTGTGACTGCCCGGCACCGCCGCGAACCCCCCGTCGCCGGGGTTCACGTCCTTGAGGTTAAACGCCACCGCCACCAAACCGTTGAACATCCGCCCGTTGTAAACATGATGATAAAACACAGGGTTGAAAGGGGTCGCGCCGCCGTGCAGCGTCGTGCCGATGGGGCCTTTGCCCGCGCGAATCACGTCGGCGTAATCGTGATCCAGCCGAAACTGCGGCCCCAACATCTCCTCCAAATACGGCACGATATGCGGGTGGTCAATCAGACGGCGATACGCTTTCCCCCAATGCAACAGCCCCACAAACCGATGCGTCCGCATATCCACGGGGCATTCCTGAGCGATATGCTCGTCCATGATGGCGTTCAGTTCCGCAACTTCCTCTGCGCTCAGAGCGTTCGGCACGACGATAAAACCTTGCAGGTCAAACAGATAGCGTTCCTGGTCAGTCATGCGGCAAAGTCCCTCCTTTTGGTCATTGGCTGCTGAAGTTATAACACGACAGGGGGCGGTCGTCAAAATGGTGGTCCCCTGTCCATTGATCAAGGGCAAGGACGCGCCACAAATAGTGAAACTCTCTCCCTTTCACCGCTGTAACCGCTTGTGGATAACACGCATTGAGAGGAGTGTTGGACATGACCATTGGCGACGTGTTGGGAGTTGCTGGGGTGGTAGTGGGGTTGATGGGGACGTTGGCGGCGTTGTTGTTGGGGACAGTGATTCTGTTTCCGACGGTGGT